>JAEZID010000312.1 GCA_023416195.1 Pseudomonadota bacterium
GGTCGAGGCCGAACTCGCCACCGTGCGCTCCCAGCGGGCCAACGCCCAGCAGGCGGCCAGCGCGGTGCGCGGCCCGGCCGTCCCGGCCAATCCATACTGGAACGCGCCCGCCACCTCGGCCACCGCGCCGCTGCTGCCGCCGGTGAACAGCGGCAACACGAATTGGAACAGCCCGCGCACGTTGGAGGGAACGCCATGAGGACGCCCATTCTCTTATCCCTGGGCGCTCTGGCCACGGCGCTGGCCGGCTGCGCGACCCCCACCGACACGCCGGCCCTGGTGCAGGCGCGCCAGAACTACGCGACCGCCGCCGCCGACCCGAACGTCGCCGGCAACGCGGCGCTGGAGCTGCGCCGCGCCGAGGATTCGCTGCGTCTGGCCGAGGCCCAGCGCCAGGACGGCAACGTGGCGGAGATGGACCATCAGGCCTATCTCGCCACCCGTCAGTTGCAGATCGCGCAGGAGGTGGCCGCGCTGAAGGGCGCGCAGCAGGTCGTCGCCAACGCCGACACCCACCGCCTCCAGTCCCGCAACGCCCAGCTGGAGCAGGAGCTTCGCGCGTTGCAGGCCGAGCGCACGGAGCGCGGGCTGGTCATGACGATGGGCGACGTGCTGTTCGCCACCGGCAGCGCGCGGCTGACGCCGGGGGCGGAAACGCGGCTGGACCGGCTCGCCCAGTTCATGCAGCAGCACCCCGACCGCACGCTGCGGGTCGAAGGCTTCACCGACAACACCGGCTCGTCGGCGACGAACCTGCGGCTGTCGGAGGAGCGCGCCGTGGCGGTGCGCGACGCGCTGGCCGCGCGCGGCGTGAACCCCGGCCGCATCCTCGTCCAGGGCTTCGGTGAAGCGCAGCCGGTGGCGTCCAACGCCACGGAGGCCGGGCGCCAGCAGAACCGCCGCGTGGACATCGTGATTTCGGACACGGGCTCGGTGGCCGAAACGCGGTACTGAGGCGCGCAATCCCCTCTCCCGCTCCCGGCGGGAGAGGGGGCCGGTGGCTTTCCCTCCGCCGCCGCGGCGGAGGCCAGGGGCGGGATGGTTAATCGGAATTTACCTGAATTTACCTGAATAATCGGACGCTGCGTCATTTCGGGGGTGCGGCATAATGATCCGCGAATGTTGCGCGGATGCTTCGAATACGTTTCAAACGCAATGTTCTCTTTACCTTTTTATGCGTAAGGTTTTAACTCTGCGCGAAATCGGCGGGCGCCATGCGTCCGTGTGCGTGCGGGGGAAATGTCCGATGAACACGGATCAGGTCGACGAGGGCGCGATGCTCGGCAAAGGCTTTTTCAAGGCTCAGGCTCTGCTGCTTCTGGTGGTCGGCGCGCCGGTGTTCGTCCTGGTGGTTCTGCTGAACCCGCTGTGGAACGCCACGCTCGACCAACTGGGCGTGCCGGAAGGGCCGGCGGCGGCGCTCGGCATGATCGGCACGATCATGGTGGTGATGTTCGGCCAGTATTTCGTGCTGGAATCGCGCCGGACCATGGTCACGTCGCTGTTCAACTTCATCCCGCACGAACATCTGACCTTCGACGGCGAGACGCTGACCACCGAGGAGGCCAACCGCCTGTTCGCCACCCTGCACCGGGATTCGGAGACGTGGCGCCGGCTGCTGCGCGAGAACGGGGCGACCGAGCCGCTGGACGGCTTCGCCGACCTGTGCGCGGCGCGCCTCGCCTTCGCCCAGCGTCCGCAGGGCCTTCCGGCCGAGGCGGAACGGGCGCTCGCCCAGGTGCCGGCGACGGTGGATCAGGCGAACGCCCGCCTGCGCGCCGCGCTGGAGCAGGCCGAGGATGCGGCGCGCGCCGTGCGCGAGCGTCTGGCCGGCGTCGAGGCGAGCGTGGCCGAGGTGGTCGGCTTCATCCGCGACAGCGGGCGGGAGATCGCCGGGCGCCACGACGGCGCGCAGCGCGGGGCGTCGGAGAATCAGGCGCTTCTCGCCAGCCTTCAGGACCATCTCGATCGCCGCCGCGCCGAGGCGGACGCCGACCAGACCCGGTTCGAGCAGATCATCGCCGAGTCCCGCGCGCTGGAGGAATCGGTCAGTTCCCTCACCCGCATCATGTCGGCGACCACCATGCTGGCCCTGAACGCCGCCATCGAGGCGACGCGCGCCGGTGAATACGGCCATGGCTTCCGCGTGGTGGCGAACGAAGTGCGCGATCTGGCCCGCCAGTCGAACAAGGCGATCCAGCTGATCCAGAAGGGCATCGACCGCATGCAGCAGGCCATCGCCCAGCAGCTTGCCGGCCAGGACGCGCAGCAGAAGGTCGAGGCGGAGCACCAGTTGCTGACCGCGCTGGCCGACCGCCTCCAGGACCTCGGCGCCGGGCGGCAGGATCTCGCCGGACACGAGCGGCGTCTGGTGGGCGAGCTTGACCGGCTGGGCGCGTCGCTCGCCGGGGCGGTGTCGGGGGTGGCCGGCGCGGCCGGCGTGCCGGACGGCCTGCGCCGTGAGCTGGACGAGGTTGGCCGGGGACTGGCGCGCCTGTCCGACGTGAACGCCGACCTGCGCAGGATCGTGGGCGCGCGGGTGGTATAACGGCGGGGAAACCGCGCCGGGGCTGCAACGATTGCGCGGCTTTCCTGTTGTGGTTGGCGAAACAGGAACGAGCGCCCGACGATGGCGCCGCCACCACATGGAGAGTGAGAGGATGCGTAACCTGATGATCGGCGCCGTTTCGGCGCTCGCGCTGATGGCTGGCCCGGCCCTGGCTCAGAACGCCGATGTTCCGTCGAAGTCGACGACATCCCCGACCATGACCGCGCCGTCCACCGGCATGTCGCCCACGGCGCCGTCCACCGTTTCGCCGTCCACCACGTCGCCGGCGACCGGCCTGAGCACTACGGCGCCGGGCTCCTCCGGTTCCTCGTCCACCATGACTCCCGGTTCCTCGGGCTGGTCGGGCCAGACGACCGCGCCGTCCGGTCTCGGCAGCGCGACCAGCAGCAGCCCGGCCGCCGACAACCAGCGGGCGACCGGCACGCTCTGCCCGCCGGGCACGCCGAACTGCAAGCCGGACTCCGGCGGCAGCGGCCAGTAACGTCACCACCGTACGCTGACGCGGGTGGTTCGACCGCGATGGGGGCGCGCCGGGCAGCCGGCGCGCCCCCATCCGCGTTCAGCCGGCCCCTTTAGCCGGCCCCCTTCAGCCGACCGCCTCCACGGCACGGTCGGCGGGAACCTCGGTGGGAAAGCGCAGGATGAAGCTGGTGCCGCGCCCCTCCTCGCTCTCCACCCGGATGGCGCCGCGCAGGCGGGTGGTGACGATGTTGTAGACGATGTGCAGGCCGAGCCCGCTGCCGCCCTTGCCGCGCTTGGTGGTGAAGAAGGGATCAAAGACACGGGAGCGGTGCGCGGGCGGAATGCCGCAGCCGTCGTCGGAAAAGCGCAATTCCACCTCGCCCGCCGCCGGGCGGGTGACCGTGACGGACAGCGTGCCGGCGCGCCCGTCGGGATAGGCGTGGGTGACCGCGTTCATGGTCAGGTTGGTCAGCACCTGGAACAGCGCGCCGGGGTAGCTGTCCAGCACGATCCCCTCCGGGCAGTCCACCAGGACGCGGTGGCGGGTCTGCTTCAGCCGGGGGTGCAGGCTGGTCAGCACGTCCTCCAGATAGCCCTTCAGATCGACGCTGCGCCGTTCCTCGCTGGTCTGGTCCACGGCGGTCTGCTTGAAGCTCTGGATCAGGTCCACCGCGCGGTTCAGGTTGGTCTCGATCAGGCCGCAGGCCTCGGCCGCCATGCCGAGATGGTTGGTGAAGTCGCTGCGGCGCAGCGTGCCGTCCTCGACCCGCCGGGCGATCTGGCGCGTGCTGTCGGCCAGATGCGTGATGCCGGTCAGCGCGATGCCGACGGGCGTGTTCACCTCGTGCGCGACGCCGGCCACCAGCGCGCCGAGCGAGGCCATCTTCTCCGCCTGGATCAGGTTCTCCTGGGTGTCGCGCAGCTCGGCCAGGGCGCGTTCGGCGCGCTGCTTGGCGGCCTCGCGCTCCTGTTCGGACAGCTTGCGCGGGGTGATGTCGCTGACGGCGACGAGAATGGCCGGCTCGTCCGCGTCCCGGATCTCGACGGCGGAGAGCGTCGCCCAGAAGGGGCGGCCGGCGGCGGTGCGCATGCGCAGTTCCAGATCCTGCACGGCGCCATGCTCCGCGATCCGCAGCGCCAGCCGGTCGGCGTCGGCCGGGTCGATGAAGAAGCGGCCGTCGCGCGTCAGCGTCAGCCATTCCCCGCGCGCGTCGAACAGCGTTTCCGCCTGCGGGTTGAAGAACAGGACCGAGCCGTCGGACACCCGCGTGATGACGATGGGAAAGGGCGAGGCGGCGAGGATGGCGCGCATCCGCTCCTCCCCCGCCTTCAGGGCCTGGGCGTGCTCGTGGGTCTCGACCAGCGCCGCGCCGAAGCGTTCGACGCTGGTGGAGATGGCCTGCAATTCGGTGAACAGCGCGGGCTTCAGCCGCACCGTCCGCCGATCGCGCTGGACCTGGGACAGGGCCGCCGAGGCGCGCAGGATCGGCCGCACCACATGCAGGCGCAGCAGCACATACAGGATCAGCTGGACCAGCGCCGCCGTGCCCAGCCCCAGCCAGACGATCAGCAGGCCCTTGTCGGCGTGGGTGGTCAGGGTCGCGGCGATCCGCTGGGTTCCCGAGGCGGCGTCGGCGGTCAGGCTCTCGCTGAGATCGTTGAGGACGCCGTGGGCAATCTCCGTCTCCAGCCCCATCAGGGATTCTTCGGCCAGCATGTCCCGGCGCAGCGCGAACAGGCCGCGCAGGTTGTCGAGGTCGCGCAGGATCCGGGCCAGCGGCGCCTGCGCGCCGGGGGCCAGCCGCAGCAGCGCGTCCAGCGCCGCCGTGGCGTAGCCCTGGAAACGGGTGTCGAGATCGTCGAGCAGCACGGGATCGGTGGCGATGACCGCCCCGGTCAGCGCCTCCAGCGCGCGGAAGAAGGGTTCCCGCACCGACAGCGGCGCGTCCGCCTGCATCAGCAGCAGAAAGGCCGCGTCCCCCTGCGCGCGCAGATGGATCATGCGGGCGGCCTTGGCGCTGATGCCGTCGGCGCGCTCGGCGGTGCGGCGCGCGGCCTGGAGCGCCTGTTCCACGCGGCTGAGGATGATCGGCTCGATGTCGTCGGCGACGAAGCGGCCGGCGACCCTTTCCGCCTCCGCCAGAGCGCGCATGCGCTCCTCCGGGACGCGGGACCGCAGCACGGCTTCCGCCAACTGGCCCATGCGCGCGGCGAAGATGGCGTATTCCTGCTGCTTGGTGATGCGCGGGACGATGGCGGTCTGGGCCTCCCCGGCAAGGTCCCGGACGTTCAGGAAGGCCCCGCCGACCGCGAGCACCAGCCCGATCATCAGCACGCCCGTGGCCAGCGCGGTCAGCAGGGTCACGGTGTGCAGGCGCAGCCGGCCGCCCCCGTTCCAGGCCGGGGTCCCCGGCCGGGAGGTGGGATCGACCGGCATCCCCGCCTGTTCCCGATTCACGCGCCCGCCCCCGGCTCATGCACAACCCGGGGCGGAGGATAGCCGCTTCCGTTCGCCTTGCCTATGGCGGCCGCGCCAAGGGTGGGCGGTGGCTATGCTGTGGCGGGCGCCAGGGCGGCCGCGTTGCCGGCGGCGGTGGCGACCAGGGTGCGGAACAACGCCTGCTGGCGGCTGTCGGCGATCAGGTATTCCGGGTGCCACTGCACGCCGATCAGGAAGGGATGGGCCGCCGCCTCGATCCCCTGGACGACTCCGGCATATTCCCGCGCCACCACGCGCAGCCCGTCGCCCAGCCGGTCCACCGCCTGATGGTGCAGTGCGTTCACGCGGCATTCGGCGATGCCGACGATGCGGTAGAGGCGGCTGTCCGGCGCGATCCGGATGCGCTTGCGTGGCAGCACCGTGTGCAGTTGCGGCGCTTCCTCGTAAACCTCGTGGATGTCGATGTGCAGCGAGCCGCCCCGGTGCACGTTGATCATCTGCGAACCCCGGCAGATGCCAAGAACCGGCATGTTCCGCTGGGCCGCGCAGTCCAGCGCGTTCAGCTCCAGCTTGTCGCGCTGGGGGTCGATGCGGATGTGCGGGCGCGCCGCCTCGCCGTAGAGCGCCGCGTCGATGTCGTCGCCGCCGCCGACCACCAGCCCGTCCAGCCGGTCGATGGGGAAGGGATCCCGCGCGGTGATGCGCACCGCCCGCGCCCCCGCCCGGCGCAGCGCCAGCCGGTTCGCCCACCAGGCGATGCGGCTGCCGTGCACCGAGGCGGTGACGCCGATCAGCGGCCGTCCGTTTGGAAACCCGTTGGGGAGAAGGGCGGGCATGCCGGCCAGCCTCAGCCGGCGAGCCGCCGCCCGGCTTCGGCGGCCCAGTCGTCCAGCGCCTTGCGCGCGGCGAAGTCGCGGTAATCCGCGCCCAGCCGGTCGAGCCGCTCGCGGTCGGCGGCCAGCTCCTCCACCGTCACCCAGCGGTTCCAGTCCTGGGCCAGCCGCCAGTCGGGATCGCCCAGCCGGGCGTTGGGCAGGCGGTAATGGAAGGTCGGGCGCGGACGGACGTGCGGATCCTTGACCCTGGCGAACAGCGTGTCGGGGTCGAGGTGCGCGAAGAGGGGGAACAGGTCCAGCTCCCGGTTGCGTGTCGGGTTGGCTTCCAGATAGTCGGCGATCAGCCGGTCCATGTCCGGCCGGTAGGCGGGATCGACGACCTTGGCCGCGTAGTCGGTGGGGAAGGCGGCGATGAAGCCGGTCAGCCGGCGCGTCGGATCGACGCGGATCTCGCTGCGCAGCCAGGGCGACAGGATCAGAAACGCCTTCAGATGGTCGAGAACGTAGTCCGCGTCGGTGCGCGCCACCTGCGGATTGAGGTGCAGGCCGAAGGCGAACAGCGGGCTCGCCTCCGTGCCGGACGCGCCGCGTTCGCGCAGGGTGGCGAACAGGGCCTCCAGCTCGCTCAGCCGGTCGAACGGGATGGGCGGGGCGGCGATCTCGAACGGCATGACGAGGCTGCCGATGTTGCCCCACAGCGGACGCAGCGTATCCACGACCATGTCGAGCTTGCTCGGTTCGCCCTCGCCCTCCTTCGGTTCGGGGTGGGCGGAGCGCATGTCCAGCTCCACCGTGAAGTCGCCCAGCCGGGTCCCGCGCACGCGGCACCGGTGGGGATTCTCCAGGTCCAGCGTGCCGCCGTAGAGATCCCGCACCGCCGCCGCGGCGGACGGGGCGTCGAGATCGGCGAACTCCACCTCGACGCCGACGCGGCGCGGCGCATCGTCGGGGGTGGTGCGGTGCGGGGGCATCAGAAAGGGCGTGTCCATGACGCCCGTTCAACACCGCCGACGGTGCGGCGGTTCCGGAAGCGGCACTGGCGCCTTAGACTAGGGGGACGCGGATGCCTCCTCCCTTGATGCCGTGTTGCCGTCACGCGGTTGAGCGCCGCCGGCCGATCCCAGATCCCCTGTGGCGCGGGGCAGGTAAAGGGTGAAGGTCGTGCCCATGCCGACCGTGCTGCTCACGGTGAGGGTGCCGCCCGACTGCTTGGCGAAGCCGAAGACCTGGCTGAGGCCGAGGCCGGTTCCCTTGTCCGCCGGCTTGGTGGTGTAGAAGGGCTCGAAGATGTGGCCCAGATGCTCCCGAGGGATGCCGGTGCCGGTGTCGCGGACGGCCAGCGCCACATAGTCGCCGGTCAGCCCGATGCCGTCGCCGCGTCGTTCCTGCAAGGACCGGTTCTCCGCCGTGATCGACAGGCTGCCGCCGTCCGGCATCGCGTCGCGCGCGTTCACGGCGAGGTTGATGAGCGCGACCTCCATGGCGTTGGGATCGGCGTGGATGGGCCACAGGCCGTCGGGGACGGTCAGGCTGATGTCGATGTTGCTGTCGGTCGTCCGCTTCAGCAGGGCGGCGAGGTCGGCGGCGCGGTCCTGAAGGCGGAAGCGGACCGGTTCGTGCACGCTGCGCCGGCCGAAGGCGGCGAGCTGGCGCGTCAGCGACTGCCCGCGCGCGACGGCGGTCAGGATGGCGTCGGCGTAGCGGACGACCCGTTCCTGGTCCTGCGGCTTGCGCTGGATGGTCTCCGCCCCGCTCATGACGATGCCGAGCAGGTTGTTGAAGTCGTGCGCGACGCCGCCGGTCATCCGGCCCAGCGCCTCCAGCCGGATGCCTTCCTCGCGGGCGGTCTCCTCGCGGCGGCGCAGGCGCAACTCGCGGACCAGCAGCCACAGGAAGACGCCGGCCAGCGTCAGGCTGAGCAGCACGCCGATCCCCACCAGCCACAGCGCGTCCCGCAAGGGGGCCAGATAGAGCGAACGTGGGATGGCGATGTGCACCGACCAGCCGTGGTCGGGCAGGACGCGGTAGGCCGTCACGGTCCGCATGCCGTCCAGGCTGGTGCCCTCGTAGACCCCTTCGCCGCCGCGCGTCCGCGCCGCCAGCGCGCTGTCGCTCGCCCGCTGGCCGATCAGTTCGGAAGGGCCGCCGTTGCGCGCGACGAGGTTCCCTTCGGAATCGACGACGCCGCCGATCCAACCCGCCGGCAGGGCGCCGTCCAGAAGAAGGTCGCGGAAGGCGTTCGGCATGATGACGGCCGACACCACGGACACCACCGCGCCGTCGCGGACCACCGGCGTGCGGACGGCGAAGGCGGCCCGGCCGCGCGGTCCGCGCCGGATGCCGCCGACGACCGGAGCGCGCGTTTCCACGCTGCGGGTCAGGCTTTCCATGTCGACGACCTTGCCTTCCGCGCCGCTCACGAGGCGTGGGGCATCGACCAGCCGGTTGCCCTCGGTGTCGCTCAACACGATGGTGGTCCACAGGGGAAGCTCTCCCTGCACCCGCTCGGCGTAGTCGAAGAAGGCGGCCCTGTCGGGCGGGCCGTCGAGCAGCGGCGATTGCGCCACCGTGCGCAGGACGTCGATCTGCGCGTTCAATTCGTGATCGATCAGCGTGGACAGCCGGTGCGCCTGCTGGAGGGCATTGCGCTCCATGACCGTCTGCTGCTGGCGCAACCACGCCACGCCGAGCGCCGCCGACAGCACGACCAGCGGAAGCAGGGCGGCCAGCACCAGGAGAATGAGCGGGCGGTGGTATCTCATGAACGCGCGCTCGGATCCCGAGGGGTGGCGACGGGTCACTCTAGCACGCCATAAATGGTGCGTGTACCGGGGTTTCGGGTGGGTCGAGGCGCCCCCCGCCGGGGTGATCCGCTCAGGTGTCCCAGTTCGGAGCCCAGCTCGGCGCGACGGTGCGGGTGTGGCCTTGCAGCCTGTCCAGCGCCGCGCGGTCGGCGGGGTCGAGATCGAGGTCGAGCGCGGCGAGGTTGTCGCGCAGATGCTCCATGCCGCTCGCCTTGGGAATCGCGGCAACGCCGTCTTGGCCCAGCAGCCAGGCCAGCGACACCTGGGCGGGGGTGGCGCCGTGCTTGGACGCGATGCGGCGGACCTCCGGATGGGTCAGAACCTTGCCGTGCGCCAACGGGCTGTAGGCGACCAGCGGCATGCCGCGCGGGCGCAGATAGTCGAGGACCGGACGCTGCGACAAAAGCGGGTGGTACTCGACCTGATCGCAGAAGATGTCGGCTCCGACCTCCTCGACCGCCTCGCGCAGCAGGGCGACGGGGAAGTTGCTGACGCCGATGTGGCGCAGCTTTCCGGCCTCGCGCAGCTCCGCCATCGCCTCCAGCGTCTCGGCCAGCGGCACGCGCGGGTTGGGCCAGTGGATCAGCAGCAGGTCCAGCCGGTCGGTGCGCAGACGGCGCAGGCTTTCCTCGGCCGAGCGCAGCACATCGGCGCGGCTCAGCCGATCCGTCCACAGCTTGGTGGTGAGGAACAGCTGTTCGCGGTCCACACCGGATTCGGCGATGGCGGAACCGACCTCCGCCTCGTTGCCGTAGGCCTGCGCCGTGTCGATGTGCCGGTAGCCGAGGTCGAGCGCGCCGCGCACCGCACGGGCGCAGGCCGACCCCGTCAATTGCCAGGTGCCGAGCCCCAGGGCCGGCATCCGGGTGCCGGAATGCGTGAGCATCTTCATCATCGCTACCTCTTTCGAAATAACCAAAAACATAGAATTTTAGAAAAACAAAAGAATAAACGTGCCGTAATGCGACGATGAATTACCTCTGATGCGCTGTTTTTGTCGTGTTTACCCTAAGTAGCCCTTGGAATCTTTCGCTGCAATTAACTGTGATTTAACCATAATGAACGTATCAAAGGTCGTGGTGGCGCGGCGGAGTCTTCTGGCTTCGACCGGTTGTCCGCTCAGGGAGCCCGTGAGACGCCATGACCCTTCTGGCCCGCCTTTTCCTGCTGGTGCTGCTCGCCGTGCTGCCGGCCATCGGCATCCAGGCCTACAGCGTCTTCCAGTTGCGCGCCGAGCGCGAGGAGGAGGTGGCCGCCCAGGCGGAGCGTCTCTTGCATCTCGTCGAGGGTGAACAGGCGCGCATCGTGGATGGTGCGCGGCTGATGGTCACCAGCATCGCGGAATCCGCCTCCGTGCGCGCGGGCGACTTCGAACGCTGCCAGGGGCACCTGGGGCGTCTGGCCCGCCGCACCCCGGAATACCGAAACCTGACCGTGGTGGACCGCGCCGGCAAGCCGCTGTGCAGCGGGTCGCCGGAAACGGCGGAGGCGTCTCGCGCCACCCTGCCGCTCGTCCGCCGCGCCATGGAGGAAGGGCGGTTCGTGGTCGGCGAATGGACCCCGACGACGGCAGGGGCCGGGGCCGGCGCCGGGGCCGTGCTGCCCTTCGCCGTCCCCTTCCGCGACGACGTCGGCGCGGTGGCCGGGGCGGTCGCGCTGGGGCTGGACCTGCCCTGGCTGTCGGCCAACTTCGCGGCGCGCCCGCTGCCCGACAACGCCAGCCTGACGGTGACCGACCGCAAGGGCGCCATTCTGGTCAAGCTGCCCAACGGCATCGCCCAGCGCGGCGAGCGCGTGCCGGAGCCCTACATGGGGCTGGTGGACGGCGAGCGCGGCGGGGTGGTGACCCTGCCGGGGCTGGACGGGGTGACGCGCGTGCTGGCCTATTCGCCCGCCAGCCTGGGCATCGGCGACCTGTTCATCAGCGTCGGCATCGACCACCGCGCCGCCATGGGCAACATCGACCGCGCCACGCGCCAGGGCCTGATGATGACGCTGGCCGGGCTGCTGGTGGCCATCGCCGCCGCCTGGATCGGCGGCACCCTGTTCATCCGCCGGCCGGTGGAGGCGCTGGTCCTCGCCGTGCAGGGCTGGCGCGAGGGCAATTCCACCGCGCGCGCCGGTCTGGTGGACCGCACCTCGGAAATCGGCCAGCTCGGCCGCGCCTTCGACGCCATGGCCGAAACGCTGGAAGCGCGCGAGCGCGCGCTGCGCGGGTCGGAGGAGCATCTGCGCGCGGTGCTCGACTCCCTGCCGTCCTTCGTGGGCGTCCTGACGCCGGAGGGGGTGGTTCTGAACGTCAATCACGTCGCCATCGGGGCCGTCGGCCAGCGGGCGGAGCAGATCGTCGGCCGGCCCTTCGACGACGCCTGCTGCCGGGTGTTCGACCCGGTCGGCCACGCCCGGCTGCGCGACGCCATCGGCCGCGCCGCGCAGGGCCGGTCCACGCGCTTCGATGCGATCGTCCGTGTTGCCGGCGGGCGGTCGGCCATCGTCGACGTCAGCGTGACGCCGATGCTGGACGCCACGGGCCGGGTCACGCACCTGATCGCGTCCGGCATCGACATCACCGAGCGCAAGAGCACCGAAGAGGCGCTGCGCGTCGCCAGCGAGCGGTTCCGCACGGCGCTGCGCAACTCCGGCGTGGTGGTGTTCAACCAGGACCGCGACCTGCGCTACACCTGGATGCACAACCCGGCGCTGGGCTACACGGTCGAGCGGGTCGTCGGCAAGACCGATCGCGAGGTTTTCGAGGATCCGCGGGACGCCGAGGCACTGATCGCCATCAAGCGCCGCGTGCTGGAGACCGGCGAGGGCGCCCGCGAGGAGGTCTGCATCCACGACAAGGGCAAGGTCTATTACTTCGACCTGACCGTCGATCCGCTGCTGGGGCCGGACGGGTCCGTCGTCGGCGTGACCTGCGCCGGCGTAGACGTCACCAGCCGCAAGCAGGCCGAGTCCGACCTGCGGCGCGCGCGGGAGGAGGCCGAGCAGGCCGCCGCCGGCAAGTCCAAGTTCCTGGCCGCCGCCAGCCACGACCTGCGCCAGCCGGTCCAGTCGCTCTATCTCTTCTCCGCCGCTCTGGCCGACCGGCTTCAGGGCAACCCCAGCCTGCCGCTGCTGGACAACATGCGCCAGTCGCTGGACACGCTGAAGGGGCTGCTGGACGGCCTGCTGGACATGTCGCGGCTGGAATCCGGCAAGATCGCGGTCACGCCGACCGACGTGCGGCTGGGCCAGCTGCTCGGCCGCCTGATCGCCGAATACGCCCCGCGCGCCGCCCAGAAGGGGCTGGAGCTGCGCGGCGTGCCGACGCGGGCCTGGGTACGCACCGATCCGGCCCACCTGGAACGCATCCTGCGCAACCTGATCGAGAACGCCCTGCGCTACACCCGCAGCGGCCGCATCCTGATCGGCTGCCGCCGCACCGCGGACGGTGTCCGGGTGGAGGTCTGCGACACCGGCATCGGCATTCCCGCCGACCGCCTGGACGAGATCTTCGAGGAGTTCACCCAGCTGCGCGCCACCGGCGACCGTGGCCTGGGGCTGGGCCTCGCCATCGTGAAGCGGCTGTCCGGCCTGCTCGGCCATACGGTGGGCGTGCGGTCGAAGGAAGGGGTGGGCTCGGTCTTCTCGGTGGAGCTGCCGCGCGTCGTCGTCGCCAAGTGCCGCCCGTCCTCCGTCGCCGTGCGCCAGCCGGCCAACGACAGCGCGACCAAGGGCATGGTGCTGGTCATCGACGACGAGGCGATCATCCTGCTCGGCCTGAAGGCGATGCTGGAGGGCTGGGGCTACAGCGTGCTGACCGCCGGGTCGGGGGATCAGGCGCTGGAACGTCTGCGCGCCGACGGCCGCCGTCCGCAGATCGTGCTGGCCGACTACCAGCTCCAGCAGGGGCGGACCGGGCCGGAGGCGCTGGCCGCCGTGCAGGGCATGCTGGGCGGGGACGTGCCGGGCATCATCCTGACCGGCGACACCGCGCCGGAGCGGTTGCACGAAGCCCAGCGCAACGGCTTCCAGATCCTGCACAAGCCGGTCTTCCCGAACGAACTGCGCCGGATGATGGCCAGCGCCGGGGCGGCGTGAGGCTGGCCGGTTCAGGGCTTGGTTTCCACGGATTTCCTTATGGCTTGAGAAGCGCACGCCCGCTGAAGGGCGCGCGCTCCGATTCCTGGCCGCGCGCCGCGTGGTGCTCGGCGTGGTGCTCGGCCAAGCCTTTGCGCATCCATTCTCATTAGGCCGATCTGATATGCCGGACCGACATTTGCGGCGGCCCGAGGCGCGGCCCTATGAGTCCAGCCAACCAACAAAAACAGAGCTTTTGGAGCGAATCGTTCATCGCGAACGCTCGATCATTTCAAAAATGGGACGCCCAATGTACCGAGATCGCATTCGTTTGAAGTCGCTGTGGGGCAAGGTCGTCACGCCCGAGGAAGCCGCCTTTCTCATCAAGGACGGCATGACCATCGGCATGAGCGGCTTCACCCGCGCCGGCGACGCCAAGGCCGTGCCGCTGGCGCTGGCCGAGCGCGCCGCGTCGGAGAACATCAAGGTCACGCTGATGACCGGCGCCTCGCTCGGCAACGACGTGGACAGGATCCTGACGGAGGCGGGGGTGCTGGCCCGCCGCCTGCCGTTCCAGGCCGACCCGGTGCTGCGCAAGGCCATCAACCGCGGCGAGGTGATGTTCGTCGATCAGCATCTGTCGGAAACGGTGGAACTGCTGCGCTCGCGCCAGATGGGGCCGATCGACGTGGCGGTGATCGAAGCCTGCGCCATCACCGAGACCGGCGGCATCGTGCCGACCACCTCCATCGGCAATTCGGCGACCTTCGCCATGCTGGCCGAGAAGATCATCGTCGAGCTGAACCTGACCCAGCCGCTCGACCTGGAAGGGATGCACGACGTCTACATCCCGACGCGCCGCCCCTTCCGCGAACCGATCCCGGTGGTGACGGCGGAAAGCCGCGCCGGCCTGCCCTACATCCCCATCGACCCGTCGCGCATCGCCGCCATCGTGGTGACGCGCAAGCAGGACAGCTCCGCCACCATCCTGCCGCCCGACGACGAGACGCAGGCCATCGCCGGCCACCTGATCGAATTCCTGGGCCGCGAGGTGCGGCAGGGCCGGATGGGCCGCTCGCTGGCGCCGCTCCAGGCCGGCATCGGCACCATCGCCAACGCCGTGCTGCACGGGCTGATCGACGGCCCGTTCCATGACCTGACCATGTACAGCGAGGTCTTGCAGGACAGCACGTTCGAGCTGTTCGATGCCGGAAAGCTGAATTTCGCCTCGGGCTCCTCGATCACGCTCAGCGCCGCCAAGTACGCCGAGGTGCTGCCCAGGATCGGGAGCTACAAGGGCCGGCTGCTGCTGCGCCCGCAGGAGATTTCCAACCATCCGGAGGTCATCCGCCGGTTGGGCGTCATCGGCATCAACACGGCGCTGGAGTGCGACATCTACGGCAACGTCAACTCCACCCACGTCAACGGCACCCAGATGATGAACGGCATCGGCGGTTCGGGCGATTTCGCGCGCAACTGCCACCTGGCCGTCTTCGTCACCAAGTCGCTGGCCAAGGACGGGGCGATTTCCAGCGTCGTGCCGATGGTCACCCACGTCGATCACAACGAGCATGACGTGGACGTGCTGGTGACCGAGATCGGGCTGGCCGACCTGCGCGGCCTCGCCCCGCGCGAGCGCGCCGAGACGATCATCCGCAACTGCGTCCACCCCAGCTATCGGGAGCTGGCGGCCGATTACCACCGCCGCGCCTTGCAGCGTGGCGGGCACACGCCGCACCTGCTGGAGGAAGCCTTCGCGTGGCACCAGCGGTTCCAGCAGACGGGAAGCATGCTGCCGCGCGTTCTGGCGGCCGAGTAAGGCACCCCGGCGGTAACACGGTCGGCAAAGCGGGCGGGTCGCCGTTGCGGCCCGCCCGAACCTTTCGAGAGCGCGTCGGTCATACCGGCGGCGCTTGAACGCTTCCCTTGAGCGCCGCCGGTGAAACCCGGCAGATCAATGCGATAGCATTGATTGAGAGGGTGATACGGTGTGCCGCTCCAGATAAAGAAGAAGCGCTGGATAATAGTGCTTCTGGGATGCGGTCACTTGCTTGCAGTAACGGCGTGCAAGACCGCTGTCGAACCATGCCTGAAGCTCGCCGCTCTGGCGTTTTTGCGCGACCATGCGGTCGATCTTGTCCAGGATCTTGTGGATCACAATGGAGCCCTGTCTATGATTTCGCGCCGGGATGTCCGGCGTCGTCTTGATGGCCCGTGCGTCGGGACCTGCGTCATTATGACCCAGGCGAACGGGCTCAGCTGCGCAATATCAGCATGCCTGCATATTGCAACGCACAAAACCGATTGGGCGGAGCGGTCGGAAACAGTCCGCCGTCGCGCAACGCGCCGGCCGGACTGGACTAAGCGGCTTAGCCAACCACGATGGGGCGCAGGACCGCCTTCGTCGCGCGGGCCAGATCGGCGGGGGCGAGCGCGATCTGAAGGCCGCGACGACCGCCGTTGACGACCATTTCGGGCAGAGCTTCGGCGCTGGCGTCGATGAAGGTCGGCAGGGCCTTGCGCTGGCCGAGTGGGCTGATGCCGCCGACCGTGTAGCCCGTCGTGCGCTCCGCCAGGGCCACGTCCGCCATGTCGGCCTTCTTCGCGCCGGCCGCCGCCGCGATCGCCTTGAGGTCCAGCTTCGCCGCGACGGGAATGACGGCGCAGGCCAGAGCCTTCGGCTCCAACTGGACGATCAGCGTCTTGTAGACCACGGCAGGGTCGAGCCCCAGAGCCGCCGCGGCGTGCAAGCCGATGGCGTCCGCCGACGGATCGTAATCATATTCCAGCAGGCGGAAGGAAAGTCCGGCCGCCTTGGCCGTGTTCACCGCCGGTGTGCCCTTCGCCGCCATGGCGCCCATCGCTTTCGTCCGTTCGAGTGCGGAACCTTAGCAGACCGGACGCGGGTGGGGGAGGGGCCGCGGCCGGGGGATGGCCGGGACTGTCAAGGGAGTGACGGTGCACCCCCTTTGATGCCTTAATTTTGCCGAAATTGCGGGCGGCTTCATGCCAACGCGCCTTGGACAGGACGGGGTTCGGACGCGATTCTGGCGGCCACGTCGAACTCACATCCCGACACCCCGTTGGCCCGAACCGTCCTTCCCCCCTCCAGGAGCATCATGGTCCCGCGCACGCTGCTGCTCGTTGATGACGATCCTTCGCTGGAGAGGCTGGTGCAAGGCGTTCTGCCGGTGTGCCGGGTGGTCGCCGTCGGTGGAGCGGGGAAGGCGCTGGACGCCGTGCGGGAACACCGGCCGCCGGTCGTCGCCCTTGCCGTCAACGACGACTCCGAGCAGTCGCAGGAGGGGCTGGACGCCCTGTCGCAAATCCTGGGGGAAGCGCCGTCCACGAAGGTCATCGCCCTGACCCCGGCGGACCGGCGGCTGACGGCGGTGCGGGCGGTGGCGCGCGGGGCGCACGACGTGTGCTGCAAGCCCATCGACGCGCAGGAGTTGGCGAGCGTGGTGCAGCGGGCCTTCCGCCGCGCCGACCTGGAACTGGAAGGCCGGCGGCTGAACAGCGGCGACGCGCCGCCCACGCTGCGGGTGCTGCGCGACGAGACGGAGCGCCGGGCGCTGCTGGACGCGCTGGCGCGGTCGGGCGGCAACCTGTCGGCGACCGCCCGCCTGCTGGGGGTCAGCCGGCCGACGCTCTACAGCCTGCTGCGCCAGCACGGCATCCGCGCGGATTGAGAATCGCGCGGCGTCAGAGTCACTCGGCGCCGCGCGACGACGGGTTGCCGATCATCGACAGGAACTCCCGCCGCGTCGACGGGTCGGTGCGGAAGGCGCCCAGCATGCGGCTGGTCACCATGGTCACGCCGGTCTTGTGCACGCCGCGCGTGGTCATGCACTGGTGCTGCGCCTCGATCACCACGGCGACGCCCTCGGGCTGGAGAATCTCGTCGATGGTGTTGGCGATCTGCGCCGTCATCTTCTCCTGAATTTGCAGGCGCTTGGCGTAGGCCTCCACAAGGCGCGCCAGCTTGGAGATGCCGACCACGCGATGGCGCGGCAGATAGGCCACATGCGCCTTGCCGATGATCGGCACCATGTGGTGCTCGCAATAGGACTCCAGGCGGATGTCGCGCAGAATGACCATCTCGTCGTAGCCGTCGGTCTCCTCGAAGGTGCGCTGGAGGATGTCGACGGGATCGATCTCGTAGCCGGCGAAGAACTCCTCATAGGAGCGGACCACCCGGTCCGGCGTGCCCACCAGCCCTTCGCGCGTGGGGTCGTCGCCGGCCCAGCGGATCAGCGTGCGCACGGCCTCCTCCGCCTCGGCGCGCGAGGGGCGCGCCATGTCGGGGGCGTTGCGCTGCGGCGAACCGGAAGTGCTGCCGTGGCCGGGGCCGCGGACGACGTTGTCGGCGTGCGGAGTTTTGGGGGGCGTCACGGAAAAAACCTTTCGAAGCCTGAGCCATGGTGTCGGGTATTTGTACGAACCCTACCCGTTTCGGATCACTCGGGCGAATCCGAATTTCCGCCAGATGGCGTCCCAGGCCCCGCATTCAAGACGCTTGTATGCGCCTGCGGCGATAGGTTGCAGATTATGTGGTTAATTCAGCTGGCGCGGCTGGTGCGGGCTGTCCAGCGAGAAGGCGGGGATGGCGATGTCGAAGGTTTCGCC
>JAEZID010000425.1 GCA_023416195.1 Pseudomonadota bacterium
ACGCAGACGCCGATCACCCCGACGATGGGGTTGGTGCCCAGGATGAAGCCCAGCGCCACGCCCAGCAAGGCGGAATGGGCCAGCGTGTCGCCGAAATAGGCCATGCGCCGCCACACCACGAAGGAACCCAGCGGCCCGGCCATCAGAGCGATGCCGCAGCCCGCCGCCAACGCGCGGAGAACGAAATCATCCATGGCAGCAGTCTCCGCCCTTGCCGGGCACCACCGTGCCGTCGCCGGCGTGAGCGTGGTCGTGATGGTGGACGTAGACCGCCAGATCGGCGGCGTGGCGGCCGAACAGGGCGTGGTATTCGGGGTGGCGGCTGACGTCCTCCGGCGAGCCGTGGCAGCAGACGTGACGGTTCAGGCACAGCACGCGGTCGGTGCGCGCCATGACCGTGTGCAGGTCGTGGCTGACCAGCAGCACGCCGCAGCCGCGCGCGCGGCGCAGCGCCTCGATGCGGCTGAACAGCTCGGCTTGGCCGTGCACGTCCACGGCCTGGTCCGGCTCGTCCAGCACCAGAAGGTCGGGCTCGCCGAGCAGCGCGCGGGCCAGCAGGACGCGCTGCATCTCGCCGCCGGACACGGACTGCACCGGGCTGTCGGCGACGTGCGTCACGCCGGCCTCGGCCAGGGCGGACTCGATGCGCGCGGCGGTGGTCGGGCGCCACAGGGCGAGGAAGCGGCGGACCGTCAAGGGCAAGGTTGCGTCAACTGTCAACCGCTGCGGCATGTAGCCGATGCGCAGGCCCGGCCGGCGCCGCACCTCGCCATGGGACGGGCGCACGAGGCCCAGCACGGCGCGCACCAGCGTCGTCTTGCCCGCGCCGTTCGGGCCGATCAGCGTGACGACCTCACCGGGACGCACCTGAAGGTCAACATGATCGAGGATCACGCGCCCGCCCAGGCGCACGGAGAGGTGCCTTGCGTCAACAAGCGGGTTTGCGAGCGGGTCTGCTGTGCCGAGAGGCTGGATTGACATGTTATGTTATAACGTGACATTGGTTCCGGCGAACACCCGTATGCGCCTGAAACGGCCGCCTGTCCAGCCAGACGAAAGGGAACTCCGCCATGCGCTTTGCGCTGCCCCTGCTCGCGATTGTCCTGTTTGGCTCCCCGGCCGTGGCGGAAGCGCCGAAGGTGGTCGCCTCGATCAAGCCGGTGCATTCCCTGGTCGCCTCGGTCATGCAGGGGGTGGGGGAACCGGCGCTGATCGTGAAGGGCGCCGCCTCGCCGCACACCAACGCGCTGAAGCCGTCGGACGCCAAGGCGCTGGCCGCCGCCGATCTGGTCTTCTGGATCGGGCCGGAGTTGGAAGGCTTCCTCGCCAAGCCGGTGCGGGCGACGGCGCGGAACGCCAAGGCCGTGGAGTTGCTGGATGCCGAAGGGGTGCGGCTGCTCGACGCGCGCGAGGGCGGGGCCTGGGACAGCCATGGGCACGGCCACGGCGATAAGCACGAGCACGGGCATGAGGAGGCCAACACCCACATCTGGCTCGATCCGGACAACGCCCGCGCCATGGTTGACGCAATCGCGGCGGAGTTGACGCAAAAGGACCCGGCCAATGCGGCGGCCTACAAAGCCAACGCGGAGCGCACCGCCCGGCGCATCCAGGATCTGGACGCGGAGCTGAAGGCCGCGCTGGCGCCGGTGGCCGGAAAGCCCTTCGTCGTCTTCCACGATGCCTACCAGTATTTCGAGGCGCATTACGGGCTGAACGGCGTCGGCGCCATCACCGTCAACCCGGAACGCCGCCCCTCGGCCAAGCGGCTGTCGGACATCCGCGCCAGGATCACCGCGCTGGGTGCGGCCTGCGTCTTCGCCGAACCGCAGTTCGAGCCGGCGCTGGTTGACACAATCGTCGAGGGGACCAAGGCCAAGAAGGGCGTGCTGGATCCGGAGGGCGCGGATCTGCCGGACGGGCCGGACCTCTACCCGACGCTGATGCGCAACGTCGCGGCGGCGCTAAGGGGTTGCCTCGGCTCTTAAGCCGCGCCGATTCCTGTGCTAGACCCTCAAGGGCTGATTTTATGAGCGAAGACGGGGGGAGGCTGGCATGAAGATCGGGGTCGTCGGGTGCGCGGGGCGCATGGGGCAGATGCTGGTGCGCGAGATCGCCGCCACGCCGGGCTGCACGCTGGCCGGCGGCACGGAGCGGGTCGGCGGTCCGGCGCTGGGCAAGGATCTCGGCACGCTGGCCGGGATCGACCCGCTGGGCGTCGTCGCCATCGACGACGCGGCGGCGCTGTTCGCCGAGGCCGACGCGGTGATCGACTTCACCAGCCCCGACGCCACCGTGCGTCATGCCGCGCTGGCCGCGCAGTCGCAGACGGTGCTGGTCGTCGGCACCACCGGCATCGGCCCGGCGCAGCAGGAGGCCATCGCCCAGGCCGCCACCCACACGCCCATTGTCCAGTCGCCGAACATGTCGCTGGGCGTCAACCTGCTGCTGGCCCTGGTCGAGCAGGTGGCCCACACGCTGGGCGACGACTTCGACATCGACATCCTGGAGATGCACCACCGCAACAAGGTGGACGCGCCCTCGGGCACGGCGCTGGGCCTCGGGCGCGCGGCGGCGGCGGGCCGGGGCGTGCCGCTGGAGGACGTCTGGCAGAAGGTCCGCGACGGCCACACCGGCGTGCGCCCGCGCGGCGAGATCGGCTTCGCCACCCTGCGCGGCGGCGACGTGATCGGCGACCACACCGTGGTGTTCGCCGGCGACGGCGAGCGGATCGAGCTGACCCACAAGGCGTCCGGCCGCCAGATCTACGCCAAGGGCGCGGTGCGCGCCGCCCTGTGGGCCAACGACAAGACGCCGGGCCTCTACAGCATGAAGAACGTGTTGGGGATGTGAGGCCGCTTGGTGGGTTTCGGCTGCGCCTCAACCCAACCTACGGTGATGAGACGGCGATGTTTACGCCGCCGCTTCGCTGTCCTCCGCGACGCGCGCCTGTTCCCAGGCGAGCAGGGCGCGCTTGCGGGGGACGCCATAGCGGTAGTTGTGGATGATCCCCGACTTTTGAATGACCCGGTGGCAGGGGATCAGCACGCAGACGGGGTTGCGCCCGACCGCCGCCCCCACCGCGCGCATGGCGGTCGGCTGGCCGACGGCGCGGGCCACGTCCTCGTAGGACACGACGGCGCCGGAGGGAATGCGCATCAGCGCCTCCCACACCTTGATCTGGAAATTGGTGCCCTTCATCAGCAGGCGCAGCGGCGCAGGCTGTGAACCCTCCCAGCCGAAGGCTCGGGAGGCGACGGGGAGAGTGGCGTCGGCGTCCTCGACCAGACGGGCGGCGGGCCAGACGGTGCCAAGCTCAATCAGCGCGTCGCGGCCGTCCGGCTGTTCGGCGAAGCTCAGCCAGCAGACGCCGCGCTCGGTCGTGCCGACCAGCGACGGGCCGAAGGGCGTCTCGTGCAGGCCCCAGCGGATGGTCAGGCCGCCGCCCAGCGCCTTGTACTCGCCGGGGGTCATGGCCTCGCAGGCGACGAACAGGTCGTGCAGGCGGGATGGGCCGGACAGGCCGACGTCGAGCGCCACGTCCAGCACGCTGCGGTTCTCGGCCAGCAGGCGCTTGGCGTGGTCCAGAGTCAGGAACTGCACGAAGCGCTTCGGGCTGATGCCAGCCCAGCGGCTGAACAGGCGCTGGAAATGGAAGGGGCTGATGCCGGCGACCTCGGCCAGATCCTCCAGCGAGGGCTGGTCCTGCCAGTTGTCGACCAGATGCCGGATGGCGCTGGCGATGGCGCGGTAATGCTGTGCGTCAACCGGGTCGGTGTCGGTGTTCATGCACGGCATGGCGAATGCTCCCTAACTCCGTGAAGGGCTAGAGGATGCGCCGTTCCAACGGGCCGACCAACCCGATTCTTGCGCTTGTCAGAGTGCCGGTTCGGGGGGGCAGGGGGCGCGGCGCCACGCCACGAGCGCGCCGTTCAGGGCCTTGGCGAACTCGGCCCGCTCGTCCGGGGACAGGAAGGAGCCGACCACCACCGACTGCCCGTGCGAGGACAATGTGACCTGACTCTCGTGGCGTGGCGGGTCGTCCATGCTGACGCGCAGCCAGTAGGGCTGGAAGGTCCAGCGCTTCTCCGGCGCCTTCCAGGCCACGCGCTGGACGGTCAGGTCGGTGTCGGTCAGGCGCACCCGCTCGTAAAGCCGGGCAGAGCGGTAGTTGACGCGGAAGGCCAGCCAGAGGATCAGAACGTCCAGACCGCAGAAGGGCACCACCGGCCAGGCTCCGTTGGCGATGAAGATCCCGGCTATCAGCAGGTTCGCCAGGATGACCACGCCCATCAGGACGCGGAAGCCCCGGCGCCCCAGGCTGCGGTGGGGATGCAGGATCGCGTCGAAGAACACGCGGGGAGCGCGGGCCATGGTCATATGACGAACCTAATACGCCTTTGAACGGCCGGTAAAGCGACCGT
>JAEZID010000462.1 GCA_023416195.1 Pseudomonadota bacterium
GCCTACGGCTGCGTGGTGGGGTCGGCCATCGCGCGGGGGCGCATCGCCGCGATGGACGTGGCCGACGCAGAGGCCGCGCCCGGCGTGCTGGCCGTCGTCACCGCCCGGAACGCCGGCACGCTCGGCAAGGGCAAGATGAACGTCGCGACGCTGCTCGGCGGCCCCGAGATCGAGCATTACCATCAGGCCGTCGCGCTGGTCGTGGCGGAAACCTTCGAACAGGCCCGTGCCGCCGCGCAGCGCATCCGGGTCGAGTATGCGCCGGAACAGGGCCGCTTCGATCTCGCCGAAGAGGCCAAGGCCGCCCCGCCGCAGGGTGGGGACAGCGACGAAGGCAGCTCCGGCCCGCCGGAGGACCGGGTCGGCGATTTCGAGGGCGCCTTCGCGGCGGCGCCCGTGACGCTGGACGAGACCTACACCACCCCCGACCAGAGCCACGCGATGATGGAGCCGCACGCCACCATCGCCGCGTGGGACGGCGACCGGCTGACCGTCTGGACCTCCAACCAGATGGTCGCCTGGACCACCGCCGATCTGGCCCGCACGCTCGGCATGCCGAAGGAGAAGGTCCGGCTCGTCTCGCCCTTCGTCGGCGGCGGGTTCGGCGGCAAGCTGTTCCTGCGGGCCGACACGCTGCTCGCCGCGCTGGGCGCACGGGCGGCCGGGCGGCCGGTCAAGGTGGCGCTCCAGCGGCCCCTGATGATCAACAACACCACCCACCGGCCGGCGACGATCCAGCGCGTCCGCATCGGCGCCACGGCGGACGGCCGGATCACCGCCATCGCGCACGAGAGCTGGTCCGGCAACCTGTCCGGCGGCAAGCCCGAGACCGCCGTCGACCAGACGAAGCTGCTGTACGCCGGCGCCAACCGGCTGACCGCCCTCCGGCTCGCCCACCTCGACCTGCCGGAAGGCAACGCGATGCGCGCGCCGGGCGAGGCGCCGGGCATGATGGCGCTGGAGATCGCCATGGACGAGATGGCGGAAAAGCTGGGAATGGACCCGGTAGACTTCCGCATCCTCAACGACACCCAGGTCGATCCCGCGCAACCCGACCGTCCCTTCTCCCGGCGGCAGCTCGTCGAATGCCTGCGCCTGGGGGCCGAGCGTTTCGGCTGGGCCGGACGGAACCCCAAGCCGGGCGCGGTCCGCGACGGGCGTTGGCTGGTCGGCGTGGGCGTCGCCGCGGCCTTCCGCAACAACCTTCTGACGAAATCGGCGGCGCGGGTGCGGCTCGACCGGCGCGGGATGGTGACGGTCGAAACGGACATGACCGACATCGGCACCGGCAGCTACACGATCATCGCCCAGACGGCGGCGGAGATGATGGGCGTCGGGCTGGACCGGGTGGTGGTGCGGCTGGGCGATTCAAGCTTCCCGGTGTCCGCCGGCTCGGGCGGGCAATGGGGCGCCAACAACGCGACCGCCGGGGTCTACGCCGCCTGCGTCAAGCTGCGCGACGCGGTGGCGCAGAAGCTGGGCGTCAACTCCGCCGACGCGGTGTTCGCGGACGGCATGGTCCGGGCCGGCAACCGCAGCCTGCCGCTCGCCGACGCCGCCGGCGAGCAGGGCCTCGCCGCCGAGGACGGCATCGAATACGGCGACCTCGACAAACGCTACCAGCAATCCACCTTCGGCGCGCATTTCGTGGAGGTCGGCGTCGACGCCGCGACGGCGGAAACCCGCGTGCGGCGCATGCTGGCGGTGTGCGCCGCCGTCCGCATCCTCAACCCCCTGTCGGCGCGCAGCCAGGTGATCGGCGCGATGACCATGGGGGTCGGGGCGGCGCTGATGGAGGAACTGGCGGTGGACACGCGCACGGGCTTCTTCGTCAACCACGATCTGGCCGGCTACGAGGTGCCGGTCCACGCCGACATCCCGCACCAGGAGGTGATATTCCTCGACGAAACGGACCCGGTTTCCTCGCCAATGAAGGCCAAGGGCGTCGGGGAGCTGGGCCTCTGCGGGGTGGGCGCCGCCGTCGCCAACGCGATCCACAACGCCACCGGCGTGCGCGTGCGCGACTACCCGATCACGCTCGACAAGCTGCTGGAGCGGATGCCGGAGGCGTGACGGACCGACGGCGTCCGGTACAGCCTCCGCATCCCCCTGCGACAGGCGCAGCCTAAATGCCCGCGTGGGTGCAGCGCGCCCCGGACGATCCGGTGCCGGGCCGTCGCGGCCCGGCCCCCTTCCGGCGGAGCATCAAACTGGACCACACACCCAACAAACGGTCGCTTCTGCTCGACCCGACGTTCCGCCGTCCCTGGCTCGCGGTCGAATTCTCGTTCCTTGGGATGTTCATTCCGCTCGGCTTCGATCTGGTGTGGTTCGGCATCATCGTCATCGTCATCGCGGAACTCGGGCTGGTGACCCCACCCATGGGCTTGAACACCGTCGTCGTCTCGAAATACTCGAACACCCCGGTGACGGAGGTTTCCGGGGCATCGTCCCCCATGTGTTCAGCCACCTGGTCGTGATCGCGCTGCTTCTGGCCTTTCCGGCGATCGTCCTTTGGCTTCCCACCCACATGTAGACCAGCCTCACGCGTGAGGCCGCTGCCCCGCTCAAGGGCAGCGGCCGGCCCCCGACCCGCCGCCGCTCAGTCCCCATATCCCACCGCTCATTCCGCTATCCGACCGCTCCGAGGATGGGCCAACAACGCCCGTAACGATGCGGATACCGTGCCTCCAGACCAACGCAACGCAGACCCGCCGCGATGGCGTTTCCATCCTCCCGAGGGCCTGCAGGAGGCTTTTCCATGGTTAGCGTTTCAACCGAAACCACCAGGCTCGGCAATCCACCGATTCCTTGGAGCATGCACGACACCACCTGGATGCTGGGCCTGTTCGGCACGGCGATCGGCGCGGGCGTCCTGTTCCTGCCCATCAACGCGGGCCTCGGCGGGTTCTGGCCGCTGGCGGTGATGGCGGCCATCGCGTTCCCCATGACCTATCTGGCCCACCGGGGCCTGTGCCGCTTCATCCTGTCGTCCTCCAAACCCGGCAGCGACATCACCGAAGTGGTGGAAGAGCATTTCGGCGCCACGGCGGGCAAGCTGATCACGCTGCTCTACTTCTTCACTATCCTGCCGATCCTGCTGATCTACGGCGTCGGTCTGACCAACACCGTGCAGAGCTTCATGCTCAACCAGCTCGGCATGACGCCGCCGCCGCGCATCCTGCTGTCGCTGGGGCTGATCCTCGGCCTGATGGCGGTCATCAAGCTGGGCGAGCAGATGGTCGTGAAGGTCATGAGCTGGCTCGTCTACCCGTTCGTCCTGGTCCTGCTGGGCATCGCCGTCTACCTGCTGCCGGGCTGGAACACCGCCGTCATGAACGAGGTCCCGACCGTCGGCGGCTTCAGCCTGACCCTGTGGCTCAGCATCCCGGCCCTGGTCTTCTCGTTCAACCACTCGCCGGCCATCTCCCGCTTCGTCGTCGCCCAGCAGCAGAAGTACGGCGTGGAAGCCGAAAGCCGGGCCGAGCGCATCGAGAAGTATGCGGCCGCGATGATGGTCCTGGTCGTCATGTTCTTCGTCTTCAGCTGCGTGTTCAGCCTGACCCCGGCCGACCTCGCCGCCGCCAAGCAGCAGAACGTCTCGATCCTGTCCTACCTGGCCAACAAGGCCGACACCCCCTTCATGGCCTTCCTGACGCCGGCCGTCGCCTTCGTCGCCATCACCAAGTCCTTCTTCGGCCACTATCTCGGCGCCCGTGAAGGCCTGAACGGCCTGATCGCCCAGCACCTGCGCGGCCAGGGCAAGGCGGTGAACATGAAGTCGATCAACAGCTTCAGCGCCCTGTTCATGGTTGCCGCGGTGTGG
>JAEZID010000337.1 GCA_023416195.1 Pseudomonadota bacterium
CCTTCTCCGCGTTGATCACGACGACATGGTCGCCGCAATCCATGTGCGGGGTGTAGGTCGGCTTGTTCTTGCCGCGCAGGATGTTCGCCAGGATGCTGGCAAGCCGGCCGAGAACGAGGCCGTCGGCGTCGACGACGTACCACTTCTTCTCGATATCGGTCGGCTTCAGATTGAAGGTCTTCATCGCCACACTCGTTGACTGAAACGTGGATCGGCAGGCCGCCGAATCCCGCGGCGCCGAAGCGGCCGGTTTTGTACGGACATACTGATCCCGTGTCAACGCAAAAAATAGCGTTTGAAATCAATGCCCTAAAAATACGGTATTATGGTACCGTTTTTGCAAAGCCATTGATTTCAAAGGCGTTTTTATTCTCCGCTCGGCGCTTGGTATCCAGATACCGCGAGCTTCACCGGGTCGTGCGGCGGAATCGAATAGGTGCCGGTGGCGTGCGCCACCGGTTCCGGATCGCCTTCCGAGAACAGCAGCACCTCGCCATAGGCCAGCCGCTTGCCCATCTTGATGATGCGGCAGTCGGCGGTGATGGCGACCGGCGCCGGGCGGCGCAGGAAGTTGATGGTCATGTTGGTGGTCACGGCCAGTTCCACCCGCCCGATCAGGCTGAGCACCGCGCCGTACAGCGCCACGTCGGCCAGCCCGAACATGGCCGGGCCGGTCACCGTGCCGCCGGGCCGCACGAAAGTTTCGTTGTAGGGCAGCGTCATGCGGGCGGTGCCGGGGGCCAGATGGTCGATCCGGATGCCGAAGTTGCCGACCAGCGGCACGCCCTCGCGAATCAGGGCTTCCAGCTCTTCGACGGTAATTGCGGGCGCGCTCATTCCTCACCGTGTTCGTTGTTGATTGCTTATGATCAGGCGACATGCTCGCGCGTTGCACGGCCGGAGTCCAGGCATCGCTCCGCCGGGAAGCGCAGGGTCACCGTCGTGCCCCGCCCCGGCGCGCTCTCCAGCCGGGCCGTGCCGCCGTGGGCCTCGATGAACGCCTTGGTGATGGCGAGGCCGAGCCCCACCCCGCCCTTGCCGCGCACCAGCGCGTCGTCGGCCTGCGCGAACGGCTCCCACACCCGGTCGAGGTTTTCCGGAGCGATGCCGACGCCGTCGTCGCGCAGGGCGAAGGCCAACGAACCATCCCCCTCCCGCGACACCGCCAGCCGCACGAAGCCGCCGCGCCGGGTGAACTTGATGCCGTTGAAGCCGACGTTCACCAGCATCTGGATCACGCGGCGCGCGTCGCAGAGCAGGAGCGGCAGATGCGGCTCGACGTCCACCTGGAACGCCACCCCCGCCTCCGCCGCGCGGTTGGCGAGGATTTGCGCGGCGCGGCCGACGAGGTCGGGGACGGCCGATTCGTCCTCGCTCAGCTCCACCACGCCCAGCTCGATGCGCGAGATTTCCAGGATGTCGTCGATGATGCCCAGCAGATGCCGGCCCGACGCGTGGATGGCGTCCACGTAGCCCCGGTACCGCTCGCTCTCCAGAACGCCGAAAAGCCCGGCCTGCATCACCTCCGAATAGCCGAGCACCGCGTTCAGCGGCGTGCGCAGCTCATGGCTCATCACCGCCAGGAACTGCGTCTTGGACCGGTTGGCCGCCTCCGCCTCGCGCGTCGCGGCCAGCAGGGCGGCCTCGGTCTGCTTCAGGTGGGTGATGTCGCGACCCTCGGGCACCAGGAAGATGACCGCCCCGTCCTCGTCCCGGATCGGGCGCAGGGAGAAGTCCACATGGATCTCCCGCCCGCGCGGCGTGCGATGGGACGATTCGAAGCGCACGAACTCCCCGCGCGCCGCGCGCGCCACGCCCTCCTTCAGCCGCTCCTGGTCGGCGGGCGCATGACGCCACCAGGGGGTGTCCCAGAAGAACTTGCCGTAGACCATTTCCTCTTCGGTCTCGACGAAGGCCAGCGCGGTCTCGTTCGCCTCGATCATCCGCCCCTCGGGCGTCAGCAGGCCGATGAACTCGAAGGTGTGGTCGAAGATGGCCTTGAAGCGGCGTTCCCGCTCGCGCAGAGCGAGGCTGGCGGCGCGTTGCTCGGTGATGTCGAGGAGGACCGCTTCCATGCGCCCGTCCCCGGCCCGCCACGCGCTGATGGACAGCCAGCGTTCCCCGCCGTCGTCGTCCCGCAGCCGCACGGTCAGCGGCAGCGGCGTGCCGCCCTCCGGGCAGGACTCGACCCACAGCGCCAGCGCCGGCGCGTCGTCGGGGTGGACGAGGTCCAGGAGCCCGGTGCGCCCCTCCAGCAGACGCGCCCGGCCGATGCGCAGGCGCCCGACATTCTCGGTCGCGTAGTCGATGGGGAAGTTCCCGTCCGTCCGCCACGCAAGGCCGACCACCGGGCTGCGGCTGATCATGGCGGCCAGCCGGACGCGCTCCTTCTCCGCTCGGTGGCGCTGCGTGGTGTCGCGGCCGACCGACTGCACGGCGACCAGCCGGCCCTTGCCGTCGAACACCGCGTAACGGTGCCAGCTGATCCAGCGCTCGGTTCCGTCGCCGTGCGGCCACAGCTCCTCGCGGGCGGAGGCCGGTTCGGCGGGCGTGGCGGCGCCGAGAAAGTCCAGCAACGGGGCGACGGTGGCGGCCGGCAGCAGGTCGCGCAGGTTGCGGTCGATCATCGCGCGCGGGTTGTAGCCGAACAGCGCGGCGAACTGGCGGTTCACCAGAGTGATGGTCAGATCGGGGCGGAAGCGGCAGATCAGCTCCGACTGGTCGTCAATCGCCGTGCGGAACTTCTCGCGGCTGGAGTAGACCTTGCAGATGACGCAGTGCTCGCCTGGGACCTCGGTCAGGGTCACGACGCGCCCGCCGTCGGGGAGCCGCGCCTGCGTGTAGGGGACGCTGCGGGTCTCCCCGTCGCCCAGGCGCAGGAACGCCACGCCGCCGCGCGACGCGTCGTCGGCATCCGTCGCCAGAACCTCGTCCAGCGGAACACCGGCCAGCGAGGACGCCTCCACGCCGACCTGTCCGGCGAAGGCATCGTTGGCCGCGCGGATACGCCCGTCCGCCCCGACGACGCAGGTCGCCGCGAGGCTGGCCGCGAACACGGAAAACCAGTCGATGGCTTCGGCCTGCACCAAAGCGCCCTTTCCTTTTCGTCATTCCATCGACGCGGTCGGGGCGACGCCTCGGCGCACGCGAAATTCGGCATCCCGCGTAGGGATATTGAGACGAATGTTACCGAGCACCCCCATGGAATCGCGACTTAGCCAAACGTATTAAACGGGCCAGCCAATGAGCCATTTCCCTATTTTCACGCAGTAGAATTAGCATGATTGAGCATGCAAACTACACAAAACCGTTGAACTTGGCGGCGGACTGGGGTCTCATGGCTGCGTCCCGAACACGCCCGTTTCCGAGGCGGCGAACGGCGGGGTAATCTCCCCGGCAATCCACGAACGGAAATGGGAGGAACAAGACCAATGAGCGCAGCCAGTCCCACCAGCACCGCGCCGTCTGAATCCGCAGGCGAAGCTCTGGTCCTGCGCGAGGACCGCGACGGCGTGGCGACGCTGACCCTCAACCGGCCGCAGGCGCGCAACGCGCTGTCCGTCGGGCTGATGGCCGCGCTTCAGGCGGAACTGGACGCCATCCACGAGGACTCCTCGGTCCGCGCGGTGGTGCTGACCGGCGCCGGCCCGGCCTTCTGCGCCGGCCACGATCTGAAGGAGATGCGCGCCAGCCCGTCGCGCGAGGCGTATGAGTCGCTGTTCGTCCAGTGCTCCAAGCTGATGCTGACCGTCAGCCGCATCCGCCAGCCGGTGATCGCCAAGGTGCACGGCATCGCCACGGCGGCCGGCTGCCAGCTGGTCGCCACCTGCGACCTCGCCTATTGCGCGGAGGAGGCGCGCTTCGCCACGCCGGGCGTGAACATCGGCCTGTTCTGCTCCACCCCCATGGTGGCGCTGAGCCGCGCGGTGGGGCGCAAGGCGGCGATGGAAATGCTGCTGCTGGGCGACCTGATCGATGCCGCAGAGGCGGAGCGCATCGGCCTCGTCAACCGCGCGGTGCCGGCCGACCGGCTGGACGCGACCGTGCAGGCCACCGCCGCGAAGATCGCCTCGAAGTCGCCGCTGACGCTCGCCATCGGCAAGGAGGCTTTTTATCGCCAGATCGACCTGGACGTGGAGCAGGCTTACGCCTACGCCGCCAAGGTGATGACCGAGAACATGATGGCCCGCGACGCCGCCGAGGGCATCGACGCCTTCATCGCCAAGCGCCAGCCGGTGTGGTGCGGTCAATGAGCACGGCCCTGAACCACCACGACGACTACAGCGACGACCACATCCGCGCCGTGCTGGAGCGGGTGAAGAGCGTCGCCATCGTCGGGGCGAGCAACGATCCGGTGAAGGCCAGCTTCTTCGTGCTGAAGTACATGCGCGACAAGGGCTACCGGGTCATTCCGGTGAACCCGAAGCTGGCCGGCCAGACCATCCTGGGCGAGCCGGTCTACGCCAGCCTGAAGGACCTGCCGGAGCCGCCGGACATGGTGGACGTCTTCCGCAACGCCGCCGCCGCGGCCGGCGTGACGGACGAGGCCATCGCGGCGGGCGCCAAGGTGGTGTGGATGCAGCTGGGCGTGCGCAACGACGAGGCGGCGGCCAGGGCCGAGGCGGCCGGGCTGACCGTGATCATGAACCGCTGCCCGAAGATCGAGGTGCAGCGCCTGTTCCACGAGATCGGACGGATCGGCGTCAATTCGAACGTCCTGACCAACAAGAAGACCAAGCTGACCAAAACCTTCAAGAAGCTGATCTAAGGGAACCAACCATGAGCGAGAAGACCTTCGGTTTCGAGACCCGCGCCATCCACGCCGGTGCGGCGCCCGACCCGGCGACCGGCGCCCGCCAGACGCCGATCTACCAGACCACCAGCTTCGTCTTCGACGACGTGGACGACGCGGCCTCCCTGTTCAACCTTCAGAAGGTCGGCTTCATCTACTCCCGCCTGACCAACCCGACGGTCGCGGTTCTGGAGGAGCGGCTGGCCAACCTGGAAGGCGGCGCCGGCGCCACGGCCACCTCGTCCGGCCACGCGGCGCAGCTGCTGGCGCTGTTCCCGCTGCTCCAGCCGGGGGATGAGTTCATCTCCTCGCAGAAGCTGTACGGCGGCACGCTGAACCAGTTCGCCAACAGCTTCCCGCGCGCCTTCGGCTGGAAGGCCGTGTTCGTGGACACCGACAACCCGGAGAACGTCCGCGCCGCCCTCACTCCGAAGACCAAGGCCATCTTCGTCGAAAGCCTCGCCAACCCCGGCGGCATCGTCACCGACGTCGAGGCGCTCGCCAAGATCGCCGACGAGGCCGGCATCCCGCTGATCGTGGACAACACGCTGGCGACGCCGTACCTGTTCAACCCGATCCAGTGGGGCGCCACGCTGGTCGTGCACTCCACCACCAAGTTCCTGTCGGGCAACGGCACCTCGGTCGGCGGCGTGGTCATCGACAGCGGCAAGTTCGACTGGTCCAAGTCGGGCAAGTTCCCGGCCCTGTCGGAGCCGGACGCCGGCTATCACGGCCTGAAGTTCCACGAGACCTTCGGCCATCTGGCCTTCACCATCCACGGCCACGCCGTGGGCCTGCGCGACCTGGGGCCGAGCCAGGCGCCGCTGAACGCCTTCCTGACCCTGAACGGCATCGAGACGCTGCCGCTGCGCGTCCAGCGCCACAGCGACAGCGCCCTGAAGGTCGCGCAGTTCCTGGAAGGCCATCCGGCCGTCACCTGGGTCAGCTACGCCGGCCTTGAGTCGTCCAAGTACAACGCGCTGGCCAAGAAGTACCTGCCGCGCGGCGCCGGCGCGGTGCTGACCTTCGGCATCAAGGGCGGCTTCGACACGGGCGTGAAGCTGGTGGAGAGCGTGGAGCTGTTCAGCCACCTCGCCAACATCGGCGACAGCCGCTCGCTGATCATCCACCCGTCCTCCACCACGCACCGCCAGCTTGAGCCGGACGCCCAGGCCCGCGCCGGCGCCGGCCCGGAGGTGATCCGCCTGTCCATCGGCCTGGAGAGCGTCGAGGACATCATCGCCGACCTCGATCAGGCCCTGAAGAAGGCCGCAGCGTAACGCTATCCGCAACCAATCCCCTCTCCCGCGCCAGCGGGGGAGGGTTCGGGAGGGGGCAATCCACCGGCATACGCCCCGAGTCGCGCCCATCGGCGGATCATAGAACCGGCAGATCTTGCCGGGCAAAAACATCCTACCCATCGTTGTGCTCGAACACTCGCCAAAGTCGCAAGATACGGTGTTCGGAATAACGCGGCGGTATCGGATCGGCCAGAACGGTTGAAAACCGCCCGCTTTGTTGACTTCCGCAAGGAGCGGACGGACCCTTGCCCCACTGGGCGGGGCAATTCCATGCGCCTTCCGCCACCGGACGGGAGAGCGGCTCCATGCGCACGAAGGTCATGATCGGTCTTACGGCCATGGGAACCCTGATGCTCGGCGGCTGCGCGGGCGTGCCGGTGGCGGTGACCGCCGCCTCTCTCTATGTGGACAGCATCCTCTATCTGCGGACCAACAAGACCAGCACCGACCACATCGTGTCGGCCGCCATGGACCGCGACTGCGCCGTCCTGAACATCTTCACCGAAGGCGCCCTGTGCAAGGACGCGCCACCCCCGCCGCTGATCGTCGCGGTGATGCGCGAGGTGAAGAACGTCCCGCTCGACCAGCCCGCCACCGTCGACGCGAAGGCGCCGTCCCGGACCGAGGATCGCATCGAGGTCGCCGAAGCCCCCGTCACGCTGCTGTCGGACGCCATGCCGGCCGAAGGCGCCGCCCCGCTGCCCCCGCGCAAGCCGCAGGCGGCCACGACCGTCACCGCGCCCGCGCCTCGGGGTGCTGTTGCCCCACAGGGTGTAATAGCCGAAGCCGCCATCCGGCGCGCGGACCGTCAATTTCTCGTGGTGGTCGGAAGCTTCGCCAAGCGCGACCAGGCCGAAGCCCATCGCGACCGGCTGGGCCGGACCGACGCGACCATCGCCGAGGCCACCGTGCGCGGCCGGCTCTACCACCGCGTGGTGCTGCCGCCCGGCGACCGCACCGACGCCCTGCGCCAGGTGGCGGAGGCCCGCGCCGCCGGGGTCCGCGACGCGTGGCTGCTGCCGTGGAGCGGCAAGCTGGACGTGGACACCGCCATCGCCGCCCTGCCCTACGTGGGTTTCCTTTACCGGATGTGAGCGGCCGTCACTCCGCCGCCGCAACCGGCGTGGGGGTCGGCACCGGCGCCGCCTTGCCGCCGTCGCGGTCGGCGGGCAGAAGCAGCGCCGCCAGGAAGGCGACCGCCGCCAGCATCGACAGAATGACGTAAAGCATCACGAACTCGCCCGTCCGCTCGTAGACGAGCGCGACCAGTTGCACCGCCACCGGCCCGGCCCCGAAGGACAGGATGAACTTCGCGCCGTAGGCGAGGCCCCGGTACTTCTCCGGCGTGTAGCGGGCCAGCAGCAGATTCTCGGCCGGGATCTGCACCTGCGAGGCGATGACCACCAGCGCGGCGGCGAAGACCAGCGGCAGGTTGAGCAGCACGGCCATCGCCGCCATCATCGGGATCTGGATCAGCAGGCAGATGGCGTAGATGCGCTTCAGCGGATACTTGTCGGCCATGTGGCCGCCGATCAGCTGCGGGATCGCGGCGACCAGATAGACCGCCGTCACCAGACCGCCGACCCCGAGGGTGCCCTCGCCCAGCATGTGGCCCAACCGCGCCTCGAACAGCTTCGGCAGCACGATCATCATGCCGTTGAACATCAGGCCGGCGCAGACCATCGTGACCGACAGCACGACGAAGGCGCGGATCACGTCGTCGCGCGACGCCTTGGGCTGCGGCTTCACGTCGCCGCCCCGGTCGCCGACGATGCCCAGCGCGATCAGGACGCTCAGCGCGACGCCCAGCGCGATGCACACCGCCCCCGGCACCAGGAAGGCCGAGCGCCAGCCGAACCACTGCGTCAGGCCGCCGGCCACCACGGCGGCCGAGGCGATGCCGACCGTTCCGAAGATGCCGAGATAGCCCAGCGCCTTGCCCCGGTTCGTGGCGTTGCGGACCATCCAGGCCATGCCGACCGGGTGGTAGATGGCGCTGCCGAGCCCCAGCGCCGCCAGCGCCCACAGCATCTGCGTCGGTCCGTCGGCCAGCCCGCTCGCCACCGCGCCGGCGCCGGTCACCAGGAAGAAGGCGGCCATCATCCGGCACTCGCTCCAGCGGTCGCCCAGCCAGCCGGCGAGCGGCGCGCCCACGCCGATCAGCAGGGAGCCCAGCGTCCACAGCCGGATCAGCTCGTCATAGGGAAGGTTCCATTCCTTCTCCAGCGCCAGCACCACGGTCAGGTACAGCGCCGTGACGATGTGCATCAGCGTGTGGCCGACCCAGGAAAAGCCGATCGACAGGCGGGCCGACATATCCGTCATGAAACCTCTCCGGATTCGGATGAATACCGATGAAACTGGCACGCGGGCCGATGCGGATCCAATGCGCCCCAAACATGGCCGTCATGCGCGCGGAAAACGTCAAGCCGTCTCGTCCCGCAACCAATCGAGGTAGGCGGGATTGCCGCGCCCGACCGTCAGTTCCACCACGCAGGGCACGCTGTAGCTGTGCAGATCCCGCACCCGCACGGCCAGCCGGTCGAACAGGTCGGCGCGCGTCTTGGCGATCAGCACGGTTTCGCTCGCCTCCTCGATGGCGCCCTCCCAGCGGTAGATGGAGGTCATGCCGTCCAGAATGTTCGCGCAGGCCGCAAGACGTTCCTCGACCAGGGTCCGGCCGATGCGCGCCGCCTCCTCGCGCGATCCGGCGGTGATGTAGGCGAATACGAATTCCATCTCATCCTCCTCCCTGCTGTGATGCGCGGCCTGAACTTTCGGCGTAGAGTGTCCGAACTTTGCCACAGGCTGCCTCTCCGGCAACATCACGGAGTCCATCATGGCCGCGCCGCGCCGCACCGGTTCCCGACGCCCTCCCAGCGGCGCGCAGGCGGCGTGGCTGCGCCGGGGCCTGGACCAGCCGGGCGGCAAGCTGCCCCTGTTCGACGCCGACGGACAGCGCGTCAAGAAACAGACCATCGAAAGCTGCATCAAGGCCGGCTGGGCGGAACGCTGGTTCCACAACCCGCTGAAGCCCGACTGGCTGGTCTGCCGGCTGACGGAGGCGGGACGGGACGCCCTGCTCGCCCGCTCCACGGTGATCGCGGTGGATTTCCGGCAGGCCGCGCGGGCCGAATAGGCCGTTTCCCCGGCTACTCGGCCGCCACCGCCCGCATCTGCTGGTCCACCACGGCGCCGAGCTGGCGCGGGGTGACCGGCTTGTGAATCACGGCAAGGCTGTGCGCGGCGGCGTCGAGCAGGCAGTCGCTGCCCGTTTCCCCGGTCAGGATCACGCCGGGAACATGGGTGCCATAGCGGTCCCGCACCTTGGTGACCACCTCGGTTCCGACCCGCCCTTCGCGCAGGCGGTAGTCGGCGATGACGATGTCGGGCGTGCGCGTCTGCTCCGCCAGCCGGTCCATGGCCTGATCGGCGCTGCCCGCCGCCAGCACCGTGTAGCCCCACTCCTTCAGGATCATCTGAAGCCCCATCAGCACGATGGCGTCGTCGTCCACCAGCACGGCGAACCGCCCCGCGCCGTCCGCCACCGGCGCGGCGACGGCGCCTTTGGGCACCTCCTTCACCGCCGCCTCGCTCAGCGGGACGAGGACGCGGAAGGCCGAGCCCTGGCCGTGCACCGAACGCACCTCCACCGGATGGTCGAGCAGGCGCGACAGGCGCCGCACGATGGCGAGGCCGAGGCCAAGGCCCTGGTTGCGGTCGCGTTCCGGGTTGCCGACCTGATGGAACTCTTCGAAGATGCGCTCCAGATGGTCGGCCGGGATGCCGATGCCCGTGTCCTGGACGACCAGCGACAGCTGCCGCCCCTCGACCTTGCAGCGCACGCGGACCAGCCCGGATTCGGTGTAGCGCAGGGCGTTGTCCACGAGGTTGCGGACCATCCGCCCCAGCAGCGTGCGGTCGCTGCGCACCCGGCCTTCGCAGCCCTCCACCCGCCAGTCGATTCCCTTCTCGGCGGCGAGCGGCGCGAAGGCGGTCCGGATGGGGTCGAGCACCTCGGCGACGTCGAAATCCTCCAGCACCGGCGTCACCACCCCGGCGTCCAGCCGCGACACGTCCAGCAGGCTGTCCAGCAGGCTCTTCAGCGCGTCGAGACCCTGTTCCAGATGGCGCAGCAGCGCGGCGGCCTTGGGGTCGTCGACCAGCCCGCCCAGCGCGGCGGAGAAGAAGAACAGCGACTGCAAGGGCTGGCGCAGGTCGTGGCTGGCGGCGGCCAGGAACTTCGACTTGGCGAGGTCGGCGCGCTCGGCCTCGTCCTTGGCGGCGCGCAGAGCCCCTTCCATCGCCTTCGCCTCGGTGATGTCCTCCACGATGGACAGGCGGTAGGCCATCTCCGTCCCGGTGAGGCGGGCCAACGACGAGGTGACGCGCACCCACACCACCGCGCCGTCCTTGCGGCGGCAGCGCTTTTCGATGGCGTAGCTGGGGATTTCGCCGCCCAGCAGGCGGTCGAGCAGCGCGTCCTCGGCCTGGAGGTCGTCGGGTTCGGTGACGTCGCGGTAGCTGCGCTCCAGCAACTCCTCCCGCCGGTAGCCGAGAATCGCGCAGACCTTGGCGTTGACGTCGAGGTAACGCCCGTCGAGCGCGAGGCGTTCGATGCCCACGGCCGCCGATTCGAAGACCGACCGGAACCGCTCGTCGCTCTGGCGCCGCCCTGCCTCGGCCTGCCGCAGGTCGGAGATTTCCATGACGACCGCGCCGACGGCGGCGACCTCCGGCCCGCTGTGCACCGGGAAATAGGCGGCCAGCCAGTGCCGGCGCACGCCGTGCAGCTTGGCCGTTTCGCCGACGATCTCGCGGTAGGGAAGCGCCTGCCCGGTCCGGAACACCTGATCGATCAGCGGGGTGACGCTGGGAGCGATCGACGGGACCACCTCGGCCATCCGGCGGCCGAGGTGCGCTTCCACCGTCCGTCCGTTGAGATCCGCGAGGTTCTGGTTGAGGCGGATGTAGCGGTGTTCGCGGTCGAAGAAGGCGAAGGCGACCGGAGCGCTTTCCAGCAGCCCGTTCAACTGGGTCAGCAGCGCGTTCTTTTCCTGGTTGGCGAACTCCAGCGCCGCCTCGCCGCGCTTGCGGGTGGTGATGTCCTGGAAGAAGACCGCCAGCCCGTCGCGCGAGGGGAAGGCGCGCACCGCGTACCAGGCGTCGAGCGGCGGGAAGAAGCCCTCGAACTCGGCCGCCTCCTGCTCCTCCAGGGCGCGATGGTAATGGTCGGCGAAGACGCTGCCGACCGCTTCGGGAAAGGCCTCCCACAGGCAGCGGCCGGTCAGGTCGCGCCCGTTGGCGATCAGCATCCGCGCCCGGTCGTTCATGAAGGTGATGCGCCAGTCGCGATCCACCTCGAACACTCCGTCGGTGGTGCTGGCCAGAACGGCGGCCATCTTGTGCGCCATCGCGTTGGCCTGTTCCCCCGCTTGCGCCCGTTTCTCCAGTTCCACCGCCATGGCGTCGAAGGCACGGCCCAGCGTTCCAAGTTCCGACCGTTCCTCGGCGACCCCGGTGCGGGCCGACCAATCGCCGTCGCGCCAGCGCCGGGCGGCTTCGACCAGCAGCGCGGTCGGCCGCCGCACGAAACGGTTGCCGCCCCACCAGACGGCGAGCAGCGTCAGGACCATGACCGTCGCGATGACGCCCAGCGCGCGGTGCATCGCCTGATCGATGGGCGCGGTGACCACGCTCTTGTCGAGGGCGACCAGCACGCCGATCCCGTCCAGACCGGCCTTGACCGGCATGTAGGCGATGATCCGTGGTTCGCCGTCGAACCCCGGCATCTCCACGGTGCCCGGCGCGTCGGCGGACATCAGGGGGCGGAACCGCTCCGGCAGGGTGGACCCGACGATGCCGGAGATGTTCGGCACGCGGGCGATGACCGTGCCGCCGCGATCGATCAGGGTCAGCGCGGCGTTCGGCGGCAAAGGCTTCCGCGACAGATAGTCGTCGAGCCAACCGATGTCGATCAGGGCCGTGATCACGCCGGCGGTGGTTCCGCCGTCGTCGCGGTACGGCAATCCCACCGGCAACGCCGGCAGGCCGTTGGTGCGCTGGCGGATGTGTTCGCCGATCGCGAAGCCGTCCGTTCCCAGCGCGTCACGGAAGTGGCGGCGGTCGGCAATCGACACCCCGACGGCGGCGCGGTCGGTGGCGCAACCGACGATCCCGTCGCGGCCCGCGACATGGATCTCCAGATAGGCGGGATAGGATAAGCGCAGGCTGTCCATCAGCGTCTGGCACGACCCGGCGGACGGATTTCGGACGGCGTCCGAGTTCGCCAGCGTGCTCAACAGCTGGCGGAGTCCGTCCACCAGCCTCTCCTGCTCCGCCTCGAACAGCGCGGCAAGGCGCAGCGCGCCCTGGTGCACATCCGCTTCGCGGGCGGTGCGGAGCGTCAGCTCGTTCCTGACCTCGATGATGGCGGCCGGCACCAACGCCAGGAACACCAGCAGAAGCAGACGATGAAGGAGGCTCATGCCGGGCGGCTTTCGAGACTGTCTTTGGCCGAGAGTGCAGCGAGCGCTGTCCGGACGATGACGTTGCCCATGGGCGCGTCACCGCGGGCGGGTTGCCCGCCAAACCCCCGACCGCACCGCCCCGGCGGCGATCCGCCGGTCGGCAATCTCAGCTTCGTCCACTTCGGCGATCCCGGCAAGCTTCAGCGCGCGCAGCAGGACGCTGCGCACCGTGGTTCCCTCCTCCTCGGCGCGGCGGCGCACCGCCCGTTTCACGCTTTTCGGAACCATGGCGGCAAGTTGCACGTCCGGTTCGCGCCGGTCGTAACGGCTCTTCTCCGCATCGGGCGACGCAACATCGGGCAGCAACGCCTGGGACGGCAGAGAGAGGTGGACTTGAAAGCGTTCGTCGCGCATGGAGAGGACCATTCGTGGTTCGGACATTCGAATCCTCCTTCAATATGGTTAATTTCTTATTAACCATGACGGATCCGGCGACGCACCGCCCGCTTTGGCAAGGTTGCGATGAAGCACTGCGCGACGGCCTGACCGGGGTCCTCGCCCCGGCGGTCACGGCGATGCCGGCTCGGCGCCGATCCGGAGAAGGTCTCCGTGTCCATCGGCGCCGGTTCGTCGATCCTGAACTACGCCTCCCTGCCGCTGGCCCAGAGCCTCGGCCACTTCAAGCAGGAGGGACTGACCGTCACCATCGAGAATTTCCAGGCCGGCGGCAGAAAGGCGTTGCAGGCGCTGATCGGCGGATCGGTGGACGCGGTCGTCGGTTTCTACGATCACACCATCCAGATGCAGGCGCAGGGCAAGGACATCGTCGGCGTGTTCCTGCTGACCGCCGTGCCGGGAGTCGTGTTCGACCTGCGCGCCGACCTTGCCGGCACGGTCAAGGAAGGCAAGGACCTGAAGGGTCTGAAGCTCGGCACCACGGCGCGCAACCCGGAAGGTGCCCAGGCGACCTTCGGCGGCCCTTACCCGACGGCCTGCCTCTACACGACCAGCGCCTTCCTGCGCACCGTGCGCTGGATGGCCGCCGTACCGCCGGAGGCCATCGAGGACGCCCTGCCGGCGGCTTCGAAGGTGGATGACGCGTCGCTGAACCTGGACATCGTCAAGGCATCCAAGGCGATGTTCTCGCAGACCGGCCGGTTCGACGCCGAGGCGATCAAGACCCCGCTCGCCGTTCTGTCCTCCTACGACGAGAAAAGCGCCAAGGCGCCCATCGACCTTGCCCGGACCTACACCAACCGCTTCGCCGAAGAGGCGGCGCGGCGGTCGAAAGGGCCTTCGCGATCCTGGAGGCGTTCGACGACGACGGATCGTCGCTGTCCCTGGCCGAACTGTCCAAGCGGACCGGCTTCTACAAGTGCACCGTCCTCCGCCTGATCCAGTCGCTGAAGCGCTTCTCCTACATCGTGCACGGCGAGGATGGCCGCTATCGCGCCGGTCCCGGCGCGCGGCGCGTCGGGGCGCTGTTCCTGCGCAGCTTCCGGTTGGAGGACAGGATTGCCCCGCTGCTGCGCGACCTGACCGAAAGGACGGAGGAAGGCGCGTCCTTCTACATCCCCGTGCTGAACCCGCCGCCGGTCACGCGCGTCTGCCTGCTGCGGGTCGTTCACCCCATGCGGTGCGCGACCATGTGCAGGTCGGCGCCCGGCTGCCCTTGGACGCCAGGGCCGGCGGCCGGGTGCCGCGCGCCTTCCTCGCCCCCATCATCCGGAGGACGAGGCGATTCGCCGGTTCTATGTCCACGTCTCCTGGGGCGAGCCCGACGCCGAGATCGCCGGCGCCGCCGCCCCCGTTGCTGGACGCAGACCGCCGGGTGGTCGGCGCGCTCATCCTGTCGGCCCCGACCGCGCGGCGCGGCCGCGACTGGTTGGAGTCCCTGAGGCCGCTGGTGCTCGCCACGGCCGACCGGGCCTACCAGGCCATCGGCGGACCCGGCCTGCCGATCACCGCCTGACCTTTTCCTTCCCGTCCCGTTTCCGCAAAGGATCCCTCAAGCCATGCTCCCGCTCGACGGCGTGCGTGTCATCGACCTCTCCAACGTGCTGGAACGTGCTGGCCGGGCCGTTCTGCGGCTACCAGCTGGTCCGCCTGGGGGCGGAGGTCATCAAGGTGGAGAATCCCTACGGCGGCGACCTCGCGCGCCAGCTCGGCGCCGGTCCGGAGATGGCGCGCCGGCACATGGGCCTATCCTTCATCGCGGTCAACGCGGCCATCTATGTGCGCCTGACTGACGTTTCGAAGGCGTCCTCGATGGACCAGCGCTGCCCCTCGACACGGACCAGCGTGTCCACCAGCGTGCCGTGCCGGCACCAAGTCGTGAAGAAGGCCAGTTCCCCGTCAACGGGGCACCGCCGCACCAGCAGCCCGCGCGTCCAGAGGCCCAGGCCGGGCGGCGCCCCGAGCATTTCAGGATCGAGGTCGGCCAGTTCCAGGTAGGCCCAGTCGTAGAGCCGCGGCCCCGTGGTCCCGTCGCCCGCCGACAAGCGGTTCCAGTCCTCCGTCGGCAGCGCCTTCGATCTCCTCCGCGGTGCCCGACACCGACAGGGTCAGGCTCCAGGAGGTGAAATGGTGGCTGCCGGTCACGCCGAGCACGTAGCCTTTGCCGGCGCGGCGCAACGCCATCTCCAGCTCACCCACGCCATAGACACTGTCGGCCGCGACCCAGGTGAAGTGCACTCCGGCGTCGATCGCCCGGCGCACCATGGCAGCGGCGATGGCTGGTCTGGTGGCAAAGCGCA
>JAEZID010000506.1 GCA_023416195.1 Pseudomonadota bacterium
GCCGAGCGGTTTAAGGCACTGGTCTTGAAAACCAGCGAAGGTGCAAGCCTTCCGTGGGTTCGAATCCCACCTCTTCCGCCACTCCCGATCCCCTCGACCTCAAGGCGACGTTCAAGGCCGCTGGTCGCTCCGGCGACGACGCCACCAACCGCGCGCCCGACGCTCCCATTGGAAACGCCGCCCCCGAACCGGTAGGGGCCGGTTGCAGGGCTAGCGGTTATCCGCTCGAACACCATCTTTGATGGGTGTTTCCTGCCGGAGCCGGGATGATCCGCCGCGCCATAACCCGCACCATCGTCGTCATCCTCGCTATCGCGGCGCTCATGGTCCTGGTTCCCGCGCTGGGGGCGGGCGGCTTCCTGCTGTGGATGCGGGAGCAGATGCCGGCCCACAGCGGCACCGTCACCCTGCCCGGCCTCGACAACCCGGTCGAGGTGCTGCGCGACCGCAACGCGGTCCCGCACATCTTCGCGGCGACGGAGAAGGACGCCTACTTCGCGCTGGGCTACGTCCACGCGCAGGACCGGCTATGGCAGATGGAGACCATGCGCCGCAGCGGCGCCGGCCGCCTGTCGGAACTGGTCGGAACCCGCTTCGGCGATTTCGCCCTGCGGCTCGACCGCTCCATGCGGACGCTCGGCGTCTACCGGCGGGCGGAGGCCATCTACGACACGCTGCCGCCCGAGGTGCGGACCGCCTTCGACGCCTACGCGGCGGGGGTGAACGCCTATCTGGAGAACCGGACCGAAGCGCTGCCCCTCGAATTCCAGCTTCTCCGCCACACGCCCGAGCCCTGGCGTCCGGCCGACCGCCTCGTCTGGGGCAAGCTGATGGCCTTGCAACTCTCCGGCAACTCGGCGGACGAGCTGTTCCGCGCGCGCGCCCTGCAAAAGCTGACGCCGGAGCAGGTGCAGGACCTGTTCCCGACCGACCCGCCGGGCACGCCGGTGACGCTGGCCGCCGAACTCCGGGGCATGGACCTGACGTCGGCGCTGGCCGCCCTGCCGAACCTCGGCTTCAACACGGCGTCCAACGAATGGGCGCTGTCCGGCAGCCGCACCACAACCGGCAAGCCGATCATCGCCAACGACCCGCATCTGGGGCTCGACGCGCCGATCCTCTGGTATCTGGCCCGCATCGTCACCCCGGCCCACAGCATCGCCGGCGGCACGGTGCCGGGCATCCCGCTGCATGTGCTGGGTCACAACACCCGCGTCGCCTGGGGCTTCACCACCACCCACAGCGACACCCAGGACCTGTTCATCGAGAAGATCGACCCGCAGGACCCCGCCCGCTACCTGACGCCGGACGGCCCGCAGCCCTTCGCCACCCGGACCGAGACCATCCGGATCGCCGGCCAGCCGGACGAGGTGCTGACCGTGCGGGAGACCCGTCACGGCCCGGTCCCCACCGCGCCGGACACGGCGGGCGTCGCTCCGGACGGCCATGTGCTGGCCCTGGCCTTCACCGGGCTGAACGCCAAGGACACCTCGGCCGAGGCGCTCTATCGGCTGAACCACGCCGCCGACGCCGGGGCGGTGCGCGAGGCGCTGTTCCTGCACACCGCCCCCCAGCAGAACATCGTCTACGCCGACATCTCCGGGACCATGGGCTTCCTCTCACCGGCGCTGGTGCCGGTGCGCCGGGCCGGCGACGGCCGCGTTCCGGTGCCGGGCTGGACCGGGGAGTATGACTGGACCGGCTACATCCCCTTCGACGCGCTGCCGCAGGCGGTGAACCCGCCATCCGGCCAGTTCGTCAACGCCAACAACGCCGTGGTCGGCGCCAACTACCCCCACTTCCTGGGTGCCGACTGGCCCGACCCGGCCCGCGCCAAACGGATCGAACAGATGCTGGGCACCGGCCGCCATACGGTCGAAGCCGTGGTTGCTCAGCAGTTGGACAGCGTGTCCCTGCCGGCCCGCGACCTGCTGCCCCTGATGCTGAAGGTTCCCGTGGACAGCGGGCCAGTGGCCGAGGCCGTGAACCAGCTGAAGAGTTGGGACGGCAGCATGAAGCGCGACCGGCCGGAACCGCTGATCTTCGAATGGTGGCTGCGCGAGCTGGTCCGCACCCTCTTCGCCGACGAGCTGGGCGACATCTTCGCCGGCTACTGGGACCTGCGCCCGCGCGCCGTCCAGAACGTGCTGACCAAGGCGCCGCAGTGGTGCGACAACGTGACCACGCCGGTTCGGGAGACCTGCACGGACGCCCTGTCCGCCTCCCTCAAGGCGGCGCTGGCCCAGATCGAGCAACGCCACGGCCCCCACGTCGTCGCATGGCGCTGGGGATGGGAGCACAAGGCCGACCTCAACCACCGCCTGCTCGGTCGCGTGCCGCTGCTGAAGGAGCTGTTCGACCTGTCCATCGAGACCGACGGCGGCGCCTTCACCGTGAACCGGGGCACCACCCGCATCCGCGACCCGCGGAACCCCTTCGCCCACGTCCACGGCGCCGGCTTCCGCGCCGTCTACGACCTTGCCGATCTCGGCAACTCCCGTTTCATCATCGCCACCGGCCAATCCGGCAACCCGCTGTCCCCCCACTGGGGCGATCTGGTGCGGAGCTGGCGCGACGGCGCTGCCCTGCGCCTGACCGGCGACCGCGGCACCCTGGAGACGGCGGGCGCCAAGGTGCTGACGCTCACCCCCCGCGACCTTCGGACCTCATCATGACGACTGTGACACTGGACGATGTCCGCGCCGCCGCCGGACGCCTCGCCGGCCTGATCCCCACGACGCCGACCCAGCCGTCGCCGCGCCTGTCGGAACTGACCGGCTGCTCCCTGGTCCTGAAGCTGGAGAACCAGCACCTCACCGGCTCCTTCAAGGAGCGGGGCGCCGTGAACAAGCTGCTGTCGCTGGGCGACGCCGAACGACGGGCCGGCGTCATCGCCATGTCGGCCGGCAACCACGCCCAGGCCGTGGCCTGCCACGCCAGCCGCCTCGGCATCCGCGCCACCATCGTGATGCCGAGCTTCACCCCCTTCACGAAGGTGGAGCGCACCGAAAGCTTCGGCGCCAAAGTCGAACTGCACGGCGACACGCTGAGCGACGCCGCCGCCTTCGCCCATGATCTTGCGCAACGCGAGGGGCTGACCTTCGTCCATCCCTACGACGACCCGCTGGTCGCCGCCGGGCAGGGCACCGTCGCGCTGGAACTGCTGGAGGCCGCCCCCGACCTCGACACGCTGGTCGTGCCCATCGGCGGCGGCGGCCTGATCGGCGGCATGGCCGTGGCCGCCAAGACGTTGAAGCCGTCCATCCGGATCGTCGGCGTCGAATGCGCCATGTACCCATCCATGAAGCAGGCGCTGGCCGGGCAAACCATTTCCTGCGGCGGCGCCACCATCGCCGAGGGCATCGCCGTCAAGGCGCCGGGCGCCGTTACCCTGCCGCTGGTCCGCCGGTATGTGGACGAGATCGTGGAGGTCGGCGAGCAACGGCTGGAGGAAGCCGTTTACCGCCTCGCCACCGTCCAGAAGCTGGTCGCCGAGGGGGCGGGCGCCGCCGCGCTGGCCGCCGTGCTGGACAATCCCGGCCGCTTCGCCGGCCGGCGGGTGGGCATCGTGGTGTCCGGCGGCAACATCGACCCGCGCATCCTGGCGCAGGTCCTCATGCGCGGCCTGGTCTACGAAGGACGCATCGTCCGCGTCCGCATCGGCATCACCGACGCGCCCGGCGCACTGGCCCGCGTGGCCCGCCTGCTGGGCGAGGCCGGCGCCAACATCGTGGAGGTCCACCACCAGCGCCTGTTCCACGACGTGCCGGTCAAGATGGCCGAAATCGACGTGGTTCTGGAAACGCGCGACCGCACCCACGTTCAGCAGCTCGTCGCCAAGCTGCACGAGGCCGGTTTCCCGACCGAACTGATGACGGAGGTGTCCTGAAGGGCTTTACGGCAGCTGCGCGTAGCCGCCCCGGAAATACAGCAGCGGCTTGCCCTCGGCCGTCACGGCCAGCCGGCGCACGCGGCCCAGGATCAGCACATGGTCGCCGCCCTCGTAGACATGCTCGCGGTCGCATTCCAGATTGGCGAGGCAGCCCGTCAGGATCGGCACGCCGCTGTCCCAACGCTCCACCCCCACGCCCTCCCAGCGTTCCTGAAGATCGCGCTTGGAGAAACGCACCGACAGGTCCGCCTGATCGTCCGCCAGGATGTTGACCGCGAAGGAGCTGGCCGTCGTGAACGCTTCGAACGACATGGCCGCGCGGCCCAGGCAGAACTGCACCAGCGGCGGCTCCAGCGACACCGACGAGAAAGAATTCACGGTGACGCCGATCGGCTCCCCGTCCGGAGCGATGGTGGTGACGACGGTGATGCCGGTGGCGAAGCAACCGAGGGCGTTGCGGAACGCCCGAGAATCGAAGGTCATGGCGGCCTGTGTTGGCTCGACGGTGCGGAAGTCCAGCGGGCTTAACCCACCCGGCCCTTTGGCGCAAGCCGGATCTCTCGGACAACAACCGGCTGTCCGGTCCATTGCATTAAAGGGTTCTTAAGGATGAACGGACACCATTCCCCGGTTGATCTTTCGTGCGCGTTTCGATGAGCGCCTCCGGTCTCGGGTGCCTCCGGTCTTTGGAAACGGGATCCATAGGGAACAATGGCCGCCAATCCAGCCGGCAAAGAACAGCCGATCATCATCAAGAAGAAGAAGGGCGGGCACGGCGGCCATCACGGCGGCGCGTGGAAGGTGGCCTACGCCGACTTCGTGACGGCGATGATGGCGTTCTTCCTGCTGCTGTGGCTGCTGAACGTCACCACGTCGGACCAGCGCAAGGGCATCGCCGACTATTTCTCGCCGGTGTCGGTCAGCCGCGAATCCTCCGGTTCCGGCGGCATGCTGGGCGGCCGGACCATCACGGCGCCGGGCGCGCAGATCTCTCCCTCCTCGCCCGTTTCGGCCGACGTGCCGGTGTCCGGCCCGCCCGGCTATTCGGCGCAGGAAACGGATGACACCGCCGACCCGACCGAAGCCTCCGTCGCCGAGCAGAAACCCAACGAAAACCGCCAGGAATATCAGAAGCGGCTGGAGGAACAGGCCAAGCAGCTGGGCATCCCCAGCCAGAAGCCGGGCGAGAAGCTGGGCGACTTCGCGGAGCGCGTGAAGGAAGGCGCCGAGAAGCTGCAACAGGCCCAGACCGAGGCCAAGCAGTTCCAGCAGGCCGCCACCGAGATCCGGCAAGCCATCCAGTCGATCCCGGAACTGGAGCCGCTGGCCCAGAACCTGATGATCGACCAGACGCCGGAAGGGCTGCGCATCCAGATCGTGGACCAGGACCGCGTGTCGATGTTCCCCGGCGGCTCCGGCCAGATGTACCCGCAGACGCGCCAGCTCGTGATGCAGGTCGCCAAGGCGCTGAACAAGCTGCCGAACAAGCTGTCCATCAGCGGCCACACCGACGGCGTCCCCTTCCCCGCCGGCTCGGGACGCGACAACTGGGACCTCTCGGCCGAACGCGCCAACGCCACGCGCCGCGCGCTGGTCGCCGGCGGCATCCCGGAGAATCGGATCCAGGACGTCGTCGGCCGCGCCGACCGCGACCTGCTGGTGCCCGACCAGCCGGGCAGCCCGCGCAACCGCCGCATCAGCATGGTTCTGCTGCGCGAGACGAAATCGACTCCGTAGGCCGATACCAAAGCCGCCCCGGCTACGGTACCTAAGCGTTAGTTCCTGTCGGCCTTATTTCCCAATTCTTGTTTTTCTGGTGCGCCGCACAACAGTTCGGACGTTTGCCTCTGTTCAAAACGCGAAGTGCTGGTTCATACTTCCCCAGACACCGATCCAAACGGCATCGGTCATTGTGAGCGTAAGCTGCGGGGGAGTCTGTGAGCGTACCCGAGGGCAAGGCGACTGACCTTTTGTCATCTTACGATCCCGGCCTGTATCACGATGAATTGTTCGGAGGCCGCGACTGCCCCGCCGAACATGCGGCGCTGATCCGGCAAAGGCTGGCCGGGCTGGATTTCGCGGAGCTGCTGCGGCGCTCCCAGGACGCGGAGCGGGAACTCTACAACCTCGGCATCACCTTCCTGGTCTATTCGGACAAGGACGCCGTCGACCGCATCCTGCCCTTCGACATCGTGCCGCGCGTCATCTCCGCCCGGGAATGGGCGCATCTGGAGGCCGGCATCACCCAGCGCGTCACCGCGCTGAACCTGTTCCTCCACGACATCTATCACGACCAGAAGATCCTGAAGGACGGCGTCATCCCGGCCGATCTCGTGCTGGGCAACGGGAACTTCCGGCCGCAGATGGTCGGGCTGGACGTGCCCTTCGACACCTACATCCACATCATGGGCGTGGACCTCGTCCGCGACCGCCACGGCACGTTCCGCGTGCTGGAGGACAATGGGCGCGTGCCGTCCGGCGTGTCCTACGTGGTGGAGAACCGCCACATGATGCAGCGGGTCTTCCCCGACCTGATGCAGGACATCGGCATCCGGCCGGTGGACAATTACGGCCACAAGCTGCTGGACGCGATGATGGAGATCGTGCCGCAGGACGTCGGCGACCCACAGGTCGTCCTGCTGTCGCCGGGCACCTACAACTCCGCCTATTTCGAGCACATCTTCCTGGCGCGCGAGATGGGCGTGCCGCTGGTCGAGGGCCGCGACCTCGTGGTCGAGAACGACCGCGTCTACATGAAGACGACCAACGGTCTGGCGCGGGTCGACTCCATCTACCGCCGCATCGACGACGCCTTCCTCGACCCCAGGGCCTTCAACCCGGACAGCATGCTGGGCGTGCCCGGCATCATGGAGGCCTACCGCAAGGGCAACGTGGCGCTGGCCAACGCGGTCGGCACCGGCGTCGCCGACGACAAGGCGGTCTATTGCTACGTGCCGCGGATGATCAAATACTACCTGGACCAGGAGGCGATCATCCCCAACGTGGACACGCGCATCTGCCGCGAACCGGACGCGCTGCAATACACGCTGGACAACCTGGACAAGCTGGTGGTCAAGCCGGTCGGCGAGGCCGGCGGCTACGGCATCACCATCGGCCCGCGCGCCAGCACGGAACAGCTGGCCGAATGCCGGGACAAGCTGCTGGCCGATCCCGCCAACTACATCAGCCAGCCGGTCGTCGATCTGTCGGTCTGCCCGACCGTGACCGAGGACGGCATCGAACCGCGCCACGTCGATCTGCGCCCCTTCGCCATCACCGGCAAGAACACCTGGGTGCTGCCCGGCGGGCTGACCCGCGTGGCGCTGAAGAAGGGGACGCTGATCGTCAATTCGTCCCAGGGCGGCGGCTCGAAGGACACCTGGGTTCTTGAACGTGGGGTGCTGGAAGGGGGCGCATCGTGAACCTGCTCGCCCGTTACGCCGAGTGCATCTTCTGGATGGCGCGCTACATGGAACGCGCCGAGAATCTCGCCCGCATCCTCGACGTGCACGAAACCTTCGCGCGCGACACGCGCGGGGCCACCAACTGGTTCTCCATCGTCCAGCTGAACGCCGACGAGAAGGACTTCTTCAGCCGCCACGACCGGCCGACGGCCGAGGCGGTCGTGCACTACTACATGTTCGACACGCAGCACCCGAACTCGCTGATTTCCATGCTGCGCACGGCGCGGGAGAACGCCCGCACGCTGCGCCCCTGGATCTCGACCGAGATGTGGACGCAGATCAACGTGTTCCACAACAAGCTGCTGGAGATGAACGGCAAGGACGTGGCCCTGCCCAACCTGTCCAAGCTGTGCACCTGGATCAAGGAGGAGTGCCAGACCCACACCGGCATCACCGAGGGCACCTTCTACCGGGACCAGGGCTGGTACTTCTACCAGCTGGGCAAGTACATCGAGCGGGCCGACCAGACCACGCGCCTGCTGGACATCAAGTACCACACGCTGCTCCCCTCCACGATCGAGGTCGGCTCGACGCTGGACGTCAGCCAGTGGACCACCGTGCTCCGCTCCACGGCCGGCTATCACGCCTTCCGGCGTGTCTACCCGCGCGGCATGTCGCCCACCACGGTCGCCGGCTTCATGATGTTCAACGAAGGCTTCCCGCGTTCCGTTGTGATGTGTGTGCGACAGATCGATGGCCTCTTGACCCGCCTAAAGTCGCGCTACAATTTGCGCGGAGGGAACGAGGCGATGGAAAAGGTGGACGAGTTGCTGGGGGCGTTGCTCTCACGGCCGATCGAGGTCATCATCCGCGACGGCCTGCACGAGTACCTGGATTGGGTGCAAGGGCAGCTGTGCGGCGTGACGGACGAGATCGGACGCGCCTTCTTCGGCCAGAACACCGTTGTCGTCGCCCAAGCCCAGTCGCAATAGATACAGTCGCAATAGGCCCCCGTCGCAACAGCCGGACTCCATGTCGGTCATACAGCCGCAACACCGCCCGCTTCAGCAGTTCTTCCGGTCGGGGCCGATGCCCTGCCCCTACCTGCCGGGCAAGGTGGAGCGGAAGCTGTTCACCCGGCTGCTGGGTCCCTATTCGGCGGAGGTCAATTCCACCCTGTCGCGCGCCGGCTTCCGGCGCAGCCACGACATCGTCTACCGGCCGGTTTGCCCGAACTGCCACGCCTGCGTGCCCGTGCGCATCCCCGTGGCGGCCTTCGAGGCAAGCCGGTCGCAGAAGCGCGTGGCGCGCCTCAACCACGACCTCACCGTCCGCGAGGCGCCGGCCATCGCCACCGCCGAACAGTACCGGCTGTTCGCCAATTACCAGAACTCCCGCCACGGGGAGTCGGACATGGCCCGCATGGCGATGGGCGACTTCGCCGCCATGATCGACGAGGGGCGCGCCGACACCAGCCTGTTCGAGGCGCGCGACGCCGACGGGCGGCTGGTCGGCTGCATGCTGACCGACCGTCTGGGCGACGGCTTTTCCGCCGTCTACAGCTTCTACGACGCCCGGCAGGACCGGCGCAGCCTGGGCACCTTCCTGATCCTCGGCCTGATCGAGCGGGCGCTGGCCGAGGGGTTGCCCTACGTCTATCTCGGCTACTGGATCGAGCAGAGCCGCAAGATGGCCTACAAGGCAAAGTTTCGCCCGCTGGAAGCCCTGGGCCGCGACGGCTGGTATCGGCTGCCGGAGGAATCTGCCCGCTGAATGGGCATATCAGGACAATCCCGTACAAGGGCTTTCAAACTCTTGCAAACCTCAAACCTCCTGAGGAATATTGCCGCCGAAATCGCTCTTTGGTGTTACCATTTTAGTTAATTTGGACGCTGGGGCCACCGGCGCCGCATGGCAACAATAAGGGGCAGAGCGGGCACCGTCCCGTTCAGGCAACAGGGAGGTTCTCCGTTGAGATTCCTGCTTCGAATCAGCGGGCTGATCGATGCTGTCAACGACGGCGTCGGCAAGCTCGTCTATTGGCTGGTGCTGGTCGCGGTTCTGGTCAGCTCGGTCAACGCCGTGGTCCGCTACACGTTCAACACCAGCTCCAACGCCTGGCTTGAGCTGCAGTGGTATCTGTTCTCGGCCATTTTCCTTCTGTGCGCGGGCTACACGCTCCTGCGCAACGAACACATCCGCATCGACATCGTTGTGGGCCGCTTTTCCAGGCGGGTCCAGGCAGCGGTGGACATCTTCGGGATCCTGTTCTTCCTCTTCCCGATGGCGATCCTGATCATGTGGCTGTCCTGGCCGATGTTCATGGACTCCTTCCGCACCAACGAGATGTCGAGCGACGCCGGCGGACTGATCCGCTGGCCCGCCAAGCTTCTGGTCCCGGTCGGATTTTTCCTGCTGACCGCGCAGGGGGTTTCCGAGCTGATCAAGCGCTTCGCCTTTCTGGCCGGGGCCATTGATCAGCCCGGCGAGAAGATGCACAGCCACTAAGACCGGGGATCACAACAATGGCTGAGCTCCTTATCGCCAACATGGCGCCACTGATGTTCGTGGCGCTTGTTGCCTTTCTTCTCATGGGCTTCCCGGTCGCCTTCGCGCTGGCCGCGAACGGCCTCCTCTTCGGCCTGATCGGCATCGAACTGGGCCTGTTGACCCCGGCGCTGTTCCAGGCCCTGCCGGAGCGTGTCTTCGGCATCATGCGCAACGACACGCTGCTGGCGATCCCGTTCTTTACCTTTATGGGCCTGATCCTGGAGCGATCCGGCATGGCCGAGGATCTGCTCGACACCGTCGGGCAGCTGTTCGGCCCGCTGCGCGGCGGTCTGGCCTACGCGGTGATCTTCGTCGGCGCCCTGCTCGCCGCGACGACCGGCGTGGTCGCCGCCTCGGTCATCTCCATGGGCCTGATCTCGCTGCCGATCATGCTGCGCTACGGCTATGACCGGCGCATCGCCACCGGCGTCATCGCGGCGTCGGGCACGCTGGCGCAGATCATCCCGCCCTCGCTGGTGCTGATCGTGCTGGCCGACCAGCTCGGCCGTTCGGTCGGCGACATGTACGCCGGCGCCCTGATCCCGGGCCTGGTGCTGACCGGTCTCTACGCCGGCTACATCCTGATCATGACCATCGTGAAGCCCGACTGCGCCCCGGCCCTGCCGCCGGAAGCCCGGTCGCTGCGCGGCTTCAACCTTCTGTTCCGCGTGCTCACCTCCCTGGTGCCGCCGCTGGTCCTGATCTTCCTCGTGCTGGGCACCATCTTCCTCGGCATCGCCACGCCGACGGAAGGCGGCGCCATGGGCGCGGCGGGCGCGCTGATCCTGGCCTATGCCAAGCGCAAGCTGAGCTTCTCCCTGCTGAAGCAGGCCATGGACACGACGGCGAAGCTGTCGTCCTTCGTGCTGTTCATCCTGATCGGCTCGACGGTCTTCGGTCTGGTGTTCCGCGCGGTCGACGGCGACCTGTGGGTGGAGCATCTGCTGACCAGCCTGCCGGGCGGCGAGCTGGGCTTCCTGATCGTCGTCAACATCATGGTCTTCCTGCTGGCCTTCTTCCTCGACTTCTTCGAGCTGGCCTTCATCATCGTGCCGCTGCTCGGGCCGGTCGCGGAGAAGCTGGGCATCGACCTGATCTGGTTCGGCGTGCTGCTGGGCGTCAACATGCAGACCTCCTTCATGCACCCGCCCTTCGGCTTCGCGCTGTTCTTCCTGCGCAGCGTCGCAGCGCGTGAGGACTACAAGGACAAGGTCACCGGGAAGATCATCGGCAAGATCACCACCGGCCAGATCTACTGGGGTGCGGTGCCCTTCGTGATCATCCAGTTGATCATGGTCGCTCTGGTGATCGCCTTCCCTGAAATGGTCCTGTCGGGCCTGGATCGGGGCGAGCCGGTGAACATCGACAACATCAAGATCGAGATCCCGCAGTTCGAGGCCGAGCCGCCGCCCCCCTTCCCCGGCAGCGAGGAGAGCGATCCGAACGCCGACCTGATGAAGCAGTTGCAGCAGTAAGCTCAGCAAGGCTCCATCGACAAGGACAGGCCCCTCCGCCGACACCGGCGGAGGGGCCTTTTCGTTGGCGCGGCCCTGTTCGGCCACGCGCACGCAAAAGAAAAGCCCCGCTTTCGCGGGGCTCTCCTGTCTGGGGCGTTCCGAGACGCTTACTTCTTCGGCGGCGGGGCCGAGAAGACGAAGTTGTCGAAGGTGTTCTCGGCGACGCGGAACCACAGATACTCCTCGTCGCGGAACTTGCGCCACTGCTCGTAGATCTTGCGGAACTTCTCGTTCTTGGCGGACTCTTCCTCGTACACCTCGAAGGTCGCCTGATAGCAGGCTTGCATGATCTCGCGCGGGTACGGCTTCAGGATGGTGCCGGCGCCGACCAGACGCTTCAGCGCGCGCATGTTCTGGACGTCGTACTTGCCGAGCATGTCCAGGGTGGCGTCGGAGCAGGCGGCCTCGAAGATCGACTTGTAGTGCTTCGGAAGCTGTTCCCACTGGGCGATGTTGACGATCATCGACACCTGCGGGCCGCCTTCCCACCAGCCGGGGTAGTAATAGTACTTGGCGACCTTGTTGAAGCCGAGCTTCTCGTCGTCGTACGGGCCGACGAACTCGGCGGCGTCGATGGTGCCCTTTTCCAGCGCCGGGTAGATGTCGCCGCCGGCGATCTGCTGCGGCACGGTGCCCAGCTTCGCCAGAATGGTGCCGGCGTAGCCGCCGATGCGGAACTTCAGGCCCTTCAGATCCTCGACGGTCTTGAGTTCCTTGCGGAACCAGCCACCCATCTGCGTGCCGGTGTTGCCGGCGCCGAACTGGATGATGTTGTAGCCCTTGTAGAACTCGCGCATCAGTTCCATGCCGCCGCCATGGGTCATCCAGGCGTTCTGCTGGCGCGCGTTCAGGCCGAAGGGCATGGCGGAATCGAAGGCGAAGGTCGGATCCTTGCCGACGTAGTAGTAGGAGACGGTGTGGCCGCACTCCACCGTGCCGTCCTTGACGGCGTCCAGAACCTGGAGGCCAGGGACGATCTCACCGGAGGCGAAGGGACGGATCTGGAACTTGCCCTCGGTCATCTCGGCGACGCGCCGGGACACGAAGTCGGCACCGCCGTAGATGGTGTCCAGGCTCTTGGGGAAGCTGGATGCGCAACGCCACTTGATCTCGGGGTTGCTCTGCGCGATGGCCGGAGCGGCCAGCGTGCTGGCGGCAACGCCGACGCCCGCGGAGGTGATGAATGTACGGCGCTTCATGGTGGTCTCCCTGGTTCCCTCGTTGCAAGGCCGGCGCACGCCGTCGTTCCGGTCCCGTTCGGGGACCCGGCGCGGCAGCCTAGGGGGCGTTGAGTGAAAATCGTCGGAACACAAAGCAGACGTTCCAGCGCGGGCTAAGGACGATCCCCGCCGAAGCCGACAGGCTTCTGAGCGGCAATCGACATTCCACACGGATTTCCGGTGTCCACGCGTCTGCCTCCCCTTACGTCCGGAGGCGCTGACGGCCTGACACCGCTTCGCTCCGGCTTCGTCTTGATAACGGAACTATGCCGGAATCGCGGGTCAGTGTTCAAGCACAAGCATAGCTTGGTGCTACCAATTTCAGCCCGATTGCGGGAATCACTTAGTCGATTGATCGGCTGGCGCGAGGCGGAAGAGAACTCTCTCCCGCCTCGCTCAACGTCAGGTGAAGCGGTTCACCTTGGGGAAGCCGTTGGGCGGCATCTTGCCGACCCCGGCGCGGTCGCCGAGCCAGCCGGTCAGGTCGGTGACGTTGAACTGCCGCTCGCCGTGCTTCCAGCCGAGGCCGTCGGCGATGGCGAAGACCTTCAGGTCGGACAGGCTGGCGTCCTTGTAGTTCTGAAGCTTCACGCCCTTGCCGCGCGTCATCACCGGCAATTGCTCCAGCGGGAAGACCAGAAGCTTGCGATTATTGCCGATGACCGCGACGTGATCGCCATCCGCCGGCACGCAGATCTTGGCCTCCTTGCCCGTGTCCGGGTTCAGCACCTGCTTGCCGGCGCGGGTCTGGGCGACGACCTCCGTCTCCTCGACCTGGAAGCCGCGCCCGTCCTCCGACGCGACGATCAGCTTGCGGCCCGGCTGGTGCTTGAACAGGGTGATGATGTCCACGTCGTTGCCGAGGTCGATCATCAGCCGCACCGGCTCGCCGAAACCACGCCCGCGCGGCAGCTTGTCGGCGTTCAGCGTGAAGAACTTGCCGTTGGTGCCGAAGACCAGAAGCTTGTCCGTGGTCTCGCAATGGACCCAGAAGCCTTCCGCGTCGCCTTCCTTGTACTTCACGTCCGCGCGCTCGACGTCGGTCATGTGGCCGCGCACGGCGCGGATCCAGCCCTTCCGGGAGCACAGGACGGTCAGCGGCTCGCGCTCCACCATGGCGTCGAGCGGGATGTCGATCACCGTGGGGGCGTCGCCGACCTGGGTGCGGCGGTCCTCGCCGAAGCGCTTGCGCGTCTCCTCCGTCTCCTTGCCGATGGTCTTCCAGCGCAGGGATTCATCGGCCAGAAGCTCGACCAGCTCCGCCTTCTCGGCGGTCAGCTTGTCGTGCTCCTTGCGGATTTCCATCTCCTCCAGCTTGCGCAGGTTGCGCAGGCGCATGTTGAGGATGGCCTCGGCCTGCACCTCCGTCAGGGAGAAGGCGTGCATCAGCGTCTGCTTCGGCTCGTCCTCCTCGCGGATGATGCGGATGACCTCGTCCAGGTTCAGGTAGGCGATCAGGTAGCCGCCCAGCACCTCCAGCCGGTGGTCGATCTGCGCCAGCCGGTGGCGGCTGCGGCGGACCAGAACCTCGTGCCGGTGGTCGAGGAAGGCGTCCAGCACCTCGAACAGGTTCATGACGCGCGGGACGTTGTCCTTGTCCAGCACGTTCATGTTCATGGCGAAGCGGATTTCCAGATCGGTCGTCTGGAACAGCGAGGCC
>JAEZID010000530.1 GCA_023416195.1 Pseudomonadota bacterium
TGGCGCAGGTCGTTCTGCTCCATCAGGGTCAGCGCGCGGAAATAGTCGATGCGGCGCTGCGCGGCCCGTTCCGCCGCCTCCGCTTCCGGGGAGCGGCGCAGGCTGCGCGTTTCCTGGGCGAGGTCGATGCGCACGCCCAAGGGCTCCGCCGTTACCGTCACGGTCACGCCCTGCCCCAGCACCAGCAGAACGCTGTCGTAGCCGTACAGGACGTTGTCCACCCAGCCCTGAAGCCGGTCGGGAATGCTTTCCAGAGGCGCGTCCCCCAGCGGGCGGGAAAAGCGCAGCGACAGTTCGCGGTCGTTGAGGCGGTGCTCCGCCGACACCGCGCCGGGCCAGGACAGAGTCAGCTGCGCGCCCTTCTCCCCGCGCGCCGCGTCGATTTGGACAGGTGGAGTTTGGGCGAAGGTGGGGTTGGTGATGCTCACGGCGGCAAGGACGGTCGCCGCGACGAGCCCCCACCCAACCCTCCCCCACTTGCGGCGGGGGAGGGCTTTAAACCCCTTCCCCCGCGCAGTGGGGGAAGGTTGGGATGGGGGCCCGCCGCTGGCGCGCATGCAAATAGCTTTACGGAAGGCTGAGCACATGGCGCGCCTCCTTCAGCCGTCCGTTCTCGATCAGCATGGCGGCGTAATCGGCCTTCAACTGGCGGTCGTTGGGGCGAAGCTTGCGCAATCCTTCGAACAGCGCAACCGCCTCGTCCACTTTTCCTAAGCGGTTCAGCAGGTTCGCCTCCGTCTGCACGAGGTTGTCGCTCTTCGTTTTCTGCGCCCGGATCTGCTCCAGGGAACGGCGGTAGAAGGGCACGGCCTCGGTCGGGCGCTTCAGCGCGGTCAGCGCTTCGCCCAGGAAATAGTTGGCTTCATAATCCCCCGGCCCCTTGGCGAGGAAGCGGCGCAGCAGCCTTTCCGCGTCGCCCAGCCGGTTCTCGTCATAAGCCAGCATGCCGAGTTGGCGCAGCGAGTCGCCGTCCTCCGGCTTCAGCTCCAGCAGCGCGCGCCACGCGTCCGCCGCCGCCGCACGCTGGCGGGTCTGCTCGGCGAGGCGGGCGTAGCGGCGCAGCCGTTCCGGATCGCGCTCCTGCGGCACGGCGGAGCGGACGGCCTCAGCCAGGTCCCTGCCCTTGCCTTCGGCGGCGAGCGCCTCGATGTAGGGGGCCTTCAGGTCGCGGGCGGCGGGCGTGCCGCCCTGCCCCAGCCGCTCGGCGACGCGCCGGGCGCCGCCCAGCTCGGCCAGCTTGTCGTACCACGCCGCCTGTTCGGCCGGCGTTCGGGCCGCCTTGGCGCGCCCCTCGATCCAGTCGAGCGCCGCTGCCGGTGGGCGCGGCCCCCAGAGGTAGGCGAGCTGCCTGAAGTCGGGGCTGTCCGGTCCCTGCCCGGCGGCGGCCAGACGCATCAGCGCCTGCTCGGCGGCGGTCTTGTCGCCCTGGTCGAGCAGGGCGAAGGCGATCGCCCGCCGCTCCGGGGCCGGCACGCGCTCGTCCCTGGCCCGCGCCAGCAGGTAGTGCCGCAGCTCGTCCTTGCGGCCCAGCTTGGTCAGCGCCTCGCGGTAGAGGCCATCCCACGGGCCGCTGTTGCCGGCGGCCAGCTGCTTCAGCACCGGCAACGCCCGCGCCGGTCCGGCGCTGTCCAGCAGCAGGAAGGCGCGCTGTTCCCGCCCCGGCGCGTCCAGATCCGGCCGGGCGAGGCCCGCCTCCAGGAACTCGGCCAGTTCGGCGACGGCGCCCGCGCCCTTCGCCGCGTCGGCGTAGGCGTAGAGCCATTCGGTGCCCTGCCGTTTGGCACGGTCCCGCAGATACGGCAGGGCCGGACGGTAAGCCTTCTGTTCCAGCAGCGCGTAGAGGATCGCGGCCTCCTCCTCGTCGCCGAGACCACCCTTGCCGAGCTTGGCGGCCAGGAAGCGGGTCAGCTCCTCGCCGCGGCCGAGCGCGCCGAGAGCGGCAATGTAGGCGGCTTCCACCTCCGGCCCGCCATCGGCCAGCAGGTCGGTCAGGTGCGGCAGGGCCTCGCCCGCCCGCTTGGCGGAGAGCAGCGCGCTCGCCAGGGCGAAGCGGCTGCGCGGCGTCGGGGCCATGGCGAAGACGCGCTCGGCCGCCTTCAGGGCCAGCGTGGACTCGCCGCGCTCGGCGGCGATGGTGGCGATGTCCTGCAACAGGAACTCGTCCAGCGCCTTGTCCAATGTCGGGTGCGCGTCCAGCCACGCGGACACCTGCCCCGCATCGCCGGCCCGCGCCGCCAGCCGCACCCAGCCGCGATCGGCGGCCAGCGAGGGCGTGGCGCGGCGCCGGGCGTCGAACCACGCGAAGCCGGCCTTCACCCGGTCGAGGTCGAGGAACAGGCCGCTCAGCTCCTCCAGCACGTCGTCGGGAACACCGTCGGCGAGCGGCAGCCGGTCGAAGGCCGCCGAGGCCGTCGCGGGCTGGCCGGCGCGGTCGAGCAGGCGCACGGCGGCCAGACGCTCGGCCAGCGGCTGCGCGGGGTCGGCCAAGGACTGCTCCGCCCAGCGCACCGCAGCCGCCTTGTCTTCGCGGGCGAGCGCGATGTTCGCGGCGAGCAAGGGTTGTTCAGCCATGAAGCCCTCGCCCAGATCGCGGACCATGCGGTCGAGAAAAGCGCCGTCGCGCTCCCGGAAGGCCGTCTCCGCCAGACCGGTCAGAGCCCAGCCCGGCACGAGATTCAGGTCGCGCGGCTTGGCGGTTTCCAACGCCTTGCGCCCCATGCCCGCGTTCATCTGCAAGGCGACGAGGCGGCCAAGCGTCAGGTCGTCCACCGGGCCGGGCAGCGCGTCCAGCCGCGCCCGCGCCTCGTCCAGCCGGCCGGCGGCGATCTGAAGGTCGATGAAGGTCAGTTCGATGGCGAGCGGATGACCCGGCTTGGCCGCTTCCGGCTCCAGCAGAGTCAGCGCCAGCTCCGGACGGCCGGCGGCGGACAGCTGGCTGACCAGCCCGATGGCGTCGG
>JAEZID010000541.1 GCA_023416195.1 Pseudomonadota bacterium
GCTGGAAAGCGCGCCGGCCTATGTCGCGGGCACGGCGGCGGAAGCGGCCCGCACCGCCTCGTCCGCGCCGCCGTCGCGCGGCAACGCGGCGGCGTCGGGCATCGGCTCACTCATCGACAGCCTGATCGGCGGCGGCGGCAGCGCCCCGCGCGTCCAGTACGACTACGGCAACTCCCAGCGATGAACCCTCAGCCCCGCTCCAGATAGCCGAGCACGCCCTTGCCAGCCTTCAAGCCCATCGCGAAACAACCCTGGAGGAGGTAGCCGCCGGTCGGCGCCTCCCAGTCCAGCATCTCGCCGGCGACGAAGGTGCCGGGCAGGCCGGTCAGCATCAGCGCCTCGTCCACCGCCGGGAAGCGGACGCCGCCGGCCGTGGAGATGGCGCGCTCGATGGGGCGGACGCCGGTCAGCACCATCGGCAGAGCCTTGATCCGATGGGCCAGCGCCGCCGGGTCGGACAGCTCGCCGGCCGGGGCGAATTCCCGCAGCAGGGCGGCGCGCGCGCCGGTCAGCGAGAAGTTCTTCTTCAGGAGGGTGGACAGCGATTCGGCGCCCCGGCGGCGCAGGCGCCTCGCCACCTCCGCCTCGGTCAGGTCAGGCAGCAGGTCGAGCGTCAGGGCGGCCCAGCCCTCCGCCTCGATGGCGTCGCGCAGGGGGGCGCTCAGCGCGTAGACCGCTCCCCCCTCGATGCCGGTCTCGGTGATGACGAACTCTCCCTTCAGGCGCCGGTCGCCGAAGGCGAGGCCGACGCTCTTGACCGGCTGGCCGGCGAAGCGTTCGCGCAGGTGATCGGACCAGGGCACCTCGAAGCCCATGTTGGACGGGCGCAGCGGCGCGATGTCCACCCCGCGCGCGGCCAGAAGCTCCGTCCAGGCCCCGTCCGAGCCGGTGCGCGGCCAGCTCGCCCCGCCCAGCGCCAGAAGGGTGGCGCGCGGGGCGACGGTGGCCTCGGTCCCATCGGCGCGGCGGAAGACCAGAGCCCCCTGCCCATCCCAGCCGATCCAGCGGTGCCGGCCGTGCAGCGTCACGCCCAGCCCGTCCAGCCGGCGCAGCCACGCGCGGACCAGCGTGGACGCCTTCATCTGGACCGGGAACACGCGCCCGCTGGAGCCGACGAAGGTCTCGATGCCCAGCCCCGCCGCCCAGGCGCGCAGGTCGGCCGGCGAGAAGGCGGACAGGCAGTCGCGGAAGAACGGTGCCTGCTGGCCGTAGCGGCCGACGAAGGCGTCCATCGCTTCCGAATGGGTCAGGTTCAACCCGCCGCGCCCGGCCAGCAGCAGCTTGCGGGCGGGGGTCGGGGTGTGCTCGTACACGGCGACGGAGCGGCCGGCGGCAGCGATCACCTCGGCGGCCATCAGCCCCGCCGGGCCGGCCCCGACGATGGCGACATCAGGGGCAGGATCGGGTGTGGACACAGCGCTCATCAGGCAATCTCGACCAAGGCCATCTCAACAACGCACAACCACGCCCCGGCCCCATCCCGCGAAGGACGGGTCCGGGGCGTTGCGGGAGCGATCACTCCTCGTCCTGCATGACCTCGTCGGCAAGGTCGTTGGCCATGTCGGCGAAGTGGCCGGCATCCACCTCCAGCCCGTTCTCCTCGCAGATCCGGATGAAGATGCGGTAGGCGTGCAGGATCGCGACGTCGAGCACGGCGAGGTCGCCTTCCTCGCTGTGCTTGTCGGTGACTCCGCGCTCCTGGAGCGTGCCGACGATGTCGTGAGAGGCGGCCTGAAGGACCGCTTCCATGGCTTGTTTGTGCAGAGTCGACATCGCGGGGGTCCTTCTTTCTCAGGTGGGCGTCTGCGTCACGGGGCGGCCCGGCGGGACCGCTCCGTGAAGAAAACCCCTCTTAGCAGCTTCGGGTTCTCACCGCAGCGATCATTGCGCGGGCCGGCGATCGAAAGCGCCCGTTCTCACCGCGCGGCGCCGGCGACGTCCTTGGCGTTGCTTTGCAGGTAGATCTGGAGCAGGCGCGTTTCCTCCTCGTCGAGCTTGGTCAGCCGCTTCATGGCGTTGAGCTTGCCGATCCAGGCGTTCGCGTCGTAGGCGCCGGGCGGGTGAAGCGTGTGGCACAGCGTGCAGTTCGCGTCGTTGATGCGCGCGCCATAGGCCCACAGCGTGTCGAGCGCCCTTACATAGCCGCCGGTCCGGGTCCAGGCGACGAGGCGGGCCTCCGTCCATTCCTGCTCGGTCTCCGGGTCGGTGACGACGCGCTGCTTTTCCGCCCGCGCCGCCGCCGCCTCGTTCAGCTTGGCGAGGGTGATGCGCTTGCCCGGCCGGGCGAACAGCGTCTGCGTCGAGTCGCCGCGCTGCCAGCCGACGATCTCCACCTTCATGGCCCCGTCTTCGACCGCCAGGATTTTGACCGGAGTCGCCGGGGCGATCTCGCCATCGGCCGAGGCACCCGCACCGGCATCCGCACCGGTGTCTGTGGGCGGAGGGGCGAGATGCACGCCGAGGGTGGACAGCGCAAAGGCGGTGTCGCCGGCCTTGAAGCGAAGCGTCTTCGCCTCCGCCGACAGGTCCGCGAAGGCCCGGCGATGGCCGGCGGCGACGTCGGGGAAGCTGTGGGCGATTCCCTTGTGGCAGTCGATGCAGGTCTTGCCCGCCTTTTCCGCGTCGCGCATGGCGGACGCGGCCTTGGCGGTCTGCTTGTGAAAATCCATCGCGTCGAAGGAGTGGCAGTTGCGGCACTCCCGGCTGTCGGAGGCCCGCATGCGGTCCCATTCGCGGCGCGCCAGTTCATGGCGCTTCGCCTCGAACTTCTCCTTGGTGTCGATCGAGCCGATGAGCCAGTGGTAAAGTTCGCCGGACGCCTGCACCTTGCGGATCACCTTGTGCGTCCAGTCACGCGGGACGTGGCAGTCGGCGCAGGCCGCGCGCACGCCGGAAGCGTTCTGAAAGTGCGGCGAGGTCTTGTACTCGACGTACACGGTGTCGCGCATCTCGTGGCAGGAGATGCAGAATTCCGTGCTGTTGGTGGCCTCCATGACGGTGTTGAACCCGCCCCAGCCGACCACGCCGACGATCATCCCCGCCAATCCGACCAGCGCGAGCACGCCAAGGCCGCCCGCCTTCCGCCAACCCGACAGCATGCCCCTACCCTGATGAATGCCGGCCCAACCGACGGCCGGCCGCGCCCCGAGGCGCGCTCCGCAACGAAACCGAACCAAAAGAGCCAAAGGCGTTTGATGGGAGCCATCAAACGCCTTTGACGTCATTCACGACGTTGAAGCCCGACGCTTATCAGTCAAACGGCTTCGGCTGCGGAGTCTTGTCCGTCGACGGCGGCAGGATCGGCAGCGGGAAGGTCGGCTGGTCGCCGGTCAGCGTCTTCAGGAACGCCACGATCTTGGCGTTCTCGTCCGTCGAGAACTTCTTGCCCAGCTGGATGCGGCCCATGACGTCCACGGCTTCGGCCAGGGTCGCGGCCTGACCGTCGTGGAAGTACGGGTAGGTCAACTCGACGTTGCGCAGCGTTGGAACCTTGAAGTTGAAGCGGTCGGCTTCCTCCTTGGTCACGGCGATGCGGCCCTCGGCCGGGTTGTTGGTCTTGTACGGCTCGACCACGCCCATCTTCTGGAAGGTGTTGCCGCCGGCCGCCGAACCGTTGTGGCAGGCGGTGCAGCCCGAATCCTTGAACAGCTCGTAGCCTTCCAGCTCGGCGGTGGTCAGGGCCTTCTTGTCGCCCTTCAGCCACTTGTCGAAGCGCGAGTTCGGCGTGACCAGGGTTTCCTCGAAGGCGGCGATGGCCTTCGTCACCTCGTCGATGGTGATCTTCGTCTCGCCGAAGACGCTGTTGAATTCCTGCACATAGGCGGGGATGGAGCGCAGCACCTCGACCGCCAGCGTGTGGGTGGATCCCATCTCGCCCGGATTGGCGATCGGGCCGCCGGCCTGCTCCTGCAGGGTCATCGCGCGGCCGTCCCAGAACTGCGCGACGTTGAGGCTGGAGTTCAGCACCGTCGGCGAGTTGATCGGACCCTGCTGCCAGTTGTGGCCGATGGAGGTCTTCAGGTTGTCCGTGCCGCCCATCGACAGGTTGTGGCACGAGTTGCACGAGATGAAGCCGGACTTCGACAGGCGCGGATCGAAATAGAGCTTCTTGCCCAGTTCAACCAAACCGGGATTGGTGACCTTGGCCGGCTCGATGGGCTGGATCGGCTCGTCGCCGGCCGCCTGCGCGCTGGTAAATCCGCCGAACGACACCCCGCCGGCCACCATCAGCATGGCCGCGAAGGATACGGCTGCACGCTTGGACATGGCTCTTCTCCCTTATGAGAATTCTAATGTTCGCCATAAAGCTTTGATGTCTTTGGGAGAGTACAGATGCATCGCGGTATTACCAGTGATCTCGCCGACGCGCGACAACTTGCCACATGCCCACACTCCGCGCATGGGCATCGGTTCGCCGGCCGGACAATCCTTTGCGGCAGCGCACAAAAACGGGGCGGCGATGCGCTCGCCGCCCCGTTCCGATAACACTTATTTCAAGTTGCGCCCCGCTCCGGAAAGCCTATGGCCCGGCCCTGCGGAGCGACAGGCCGCCGGATCGTTCGGTGACCGATCACTCGGCGGCGGCCTGCTTGCCCACAGGCTTCGCCGCATCGCCGCGCAGGCCACCCAGAACCTCACCGGCGGTCACCTTGCGATTCGGCACGGAACTGGTCCACTGACCCCAGACCGTCGGGTCGATTTTGTCGCCGTTCCTGCCCAGAGTCTTTAGCCGGCGCTGGTCCTCGTCGGTCAGCACCTGCTTGGGCAGGGGCTGGAGGTGCTTCACGTCGTCCGCCTTCATGCCCAGCATCCCGGCGACTCGGCCGCCGTAATCGTCATGGACCAGGAACAGATGCCACAGCATCCGTTCCTGCACGTCGCGTTCGCACTGGCCGAGCAGGGTGCCCATGTTCAGCACCAGATCGTCGCGCTCCCAATCCATCATGGTGCAGTAGCGGGCGCGCGGCTGGACGTAGTCGTTACGGCGTTCCAGCACGCTGCGGGTCAGGCGGCCGTGGACTTCCGGCGGGTTGTTGGGCTCCTCGCGCGGGTTCTCGCTGAGGCCGTTGTGGATCGACGGTTCGAAGTTGATGTGCGGGTTCTGCCCTGGCGCCAGATCGCGGCCGAAGGACATCTGCCCGCCGTTCAGGTTGGTGGCGACCCTGGCGTTCTTCGCCTGATTCACCGGCAGTTGCAGATAGTTGGTGCCGACCCGGTGGCGCTGCGTGTCGGAGTAGGAGAAGGTCCGCCCGACCAGCATCTTGTCGTCGGAGAAGTCGAGCCCGTCCACCAGCACGCCGGTGCCCATGGCGATCTGCTCGTTCTCGTTGAAGTGGTCCTCGACGTTGCGGTTCAGCGTCATGACGCCGACGTGCCGCAGGGGAAAATCCTTCTCCGGCCAGATCTTGGTGTCGTCCAGCGGGTCCCAGTCCAGTTCTGGGTGGTCGTTGTCCTCCATGATCTGGACGTACAGGTCCCACTGCGGGTGGTCGCCGCGCTCGATGGCCTCGTAGAGATCCTTGGAGGCGGAACCGAGATCCTGGCCCTGCACCTTGGCCGCCTCCTCCGCCGTCAGGCTGGCGACGCCGCAACGCGGGTGGAAGTGGTACTTGACCAGCACCGTGTTCCCTTCCGCGTTCACCATCTTATAGGTGTTGACGCCGAATCCCTCCATGTGGCGGTAGCTGGCCGGTATCCCGCGCGGGCTGAACAGGTGCGTCAGCATGTGCATGGATTCGGGCGTCTGGCTCATGAAGTCGAAGATGCGGTTCGGCTCCTGCCGGAAGGTCACCGGATCGGGCTTCAGCGAGTGGATGACGTCCGGGAACTTGATGGCGTCGCGGATGAAGAAGACCGCGAGGTTGTTGCCGACAAGGTCCCAGTTGCCGTCCTCGGTGTAGAACTTCACCGCGAAGCCACGCGGGTCGCGCGCCACCTCCGACGAATCGCGGCCGCCGATGACGGTGGAGAAGCGGATGGCCAGCGGCGTCTTCTTGCCGGCCTGCTGAAACAGCTTGGCGCGGGTGTATTTGGACGCCGGCTCGTCGCCGATCTTCCCCGTCACCTCCAGTTCGCCGTAGCAGACGAAGCCGCGCGCGTGCACGACGCGCTCCGGGATGCGCTCGCGGTCGAAGTGGGTGATCTTCTCCAGGAACTGATAGTTCTCCAGCGTCGCCGGGCCACGGCTGCCGACGGTGCGCTGGGACTGGTTGTTGGTGACCGGGTGCCCCTGGCGGTTGGTCAGGTGGTTGGACGCTTGCCGGCCTTCGGAGGGACCGTCCGGAGTCTTCGGGTTCTTCGGCTTGTCTGCCATTGGATTCTCCCTGAACGGCGGATGAACCGGGCCATGTGGCGCCACCCGGCACTCCTGCCAACCGCCCGGGCTCCCCACCGTTCCGCCCTGTCCGGGAGAAGGTGCGCATAAGGAAAAGGGCGGCCCCGAGGGACCGCCCTTTCCGAAACGTCCGGAAGACGTAGGCTTCGATCAGAAGCCCATGTCGTCCATGCCGCCCATGCCGCCCGGCATGCCGGCCGGAGCAGCCTTCTTCTCCGGCTTCTCGGCGATCATCGCCTCGGTGGTGATGAGCAGGCCGGCGATCGAGGCCGCGTCCTGCAGGGCGGTGCGAACCACCTTCACCGGGTCGATGATGCCGGCCTTCACCAGATCGGTGAACTCGCCCTTCTGGGCGTCGTAGCCGAAGTTGGCGTCGT
>JAEZID010000060.1 GCA_023416195.1 Pseudomonadota bacterium
CCGACCCGGATGTGCAGACCAGGATGGTCGGCTTCTGCGTCACGCTCGACAGGCCGAGCGCGAAGAAGCCGGCCGACCGTTCGTCGATGACGACCGACACCTTCAGCTTCGGGTTGGCGCGGCAGGCCAGCGCCAGCGGCGCCATCTGCGCGCCCGGGCACATCACGGCGTGCGTGCAGCCCGCCTCCACCAGGGAGTCGATCAGGAAAGCCGACCAGGCGAAGTTCAGCTCCGCATCGCCGGACACGATCCCGCGGAAGGTTGTGTTGTCGGTTTCCGCGGGCGCCTTGGCTGCAACGGGAAAGGCTGCCGCAACTCCTTGTGTGGCTTGTGCCGCTCCGTCACCGGTAACGTGCTCTGCCAATTCAACTGAATTGCTCACCTTGGCCCCCTTTGTAACGCCGCCATACGCCATGCGGCCATGATGGTCGCATAATACGTTAGTTCATGTTGTTCACACAACTTCAATGTGGGCTTATAGACTTGTAAGCAATTTGTGATAATCGCAACTCAATTCGGAAATGACGATTGGTTTCTGATTGGTGCGCCTTTCTCCCGCTATTCAGGTCGGGATGGCGGGTCAAAAATCTCCCTAAGGTTGATTTCTGCGCCGATCTTATGCAACGTAGGGAGGCTGACTGCGTTTTGAGCCGAGAACGACAGGGCGTGTCGGGGTGGTGCTCGGTGCATCGCGCCAGGGTGGGACGGCGGATACCGAAAACGGGTGTTTCAAAGAACGGATCTCGAAGGCACGGCGATTCATCGGCTTGCCTACTACTATTATTAAGTTATGCTGTTGTCGTATGACTTATGATCGCTCCACCAAGAGTTGGGCATTGATGCCGGTTTGGGACCCTCAACCGCACTCCGACGCACCCATCCTCTGTGAACCGGGGCGCCGCTGACTGTGCAGGATTGTCGCACCGATTGGGCCAGCGGTCCGGAGCATGCCGCAATGCGGAAACAGACGGCGGCCAACCATGCAAAGGCGGGACGCAGACGGCGCCCTCTGCTGTATGCCGCGGTGGCGCTGGCGGTTTTGGTCGGTTTCTGCGCCGTCCTCGGCATCGAGCTGATTCGTTCGCACGCCAGCGAACAGGCCTACGCCCGGCGTCACGCGGAAAACCTCGTGCTTGCCCTGGAAGGCCATGTGCGCGCCACCGTTCGGCGCATCGATCAGGTCCTGCTGGAGACACAGCACCGGCTACAGGAGCGTTTTCCCGACGGGCTGCCGGCCGGGACCGTCACCGCCGACCTTTTCGCCGAGATCAACGCCGATCTGGCGCGGATGCTGGCCTATATTCCGGAGTCGCAGAGCCTGCGCGTCGCGGATGCGAAGGGGCTTTTCGTGTTCGACGCGAGCAGCGTCCTGCCAACGGCCACCATTTCGGATCGACGCTACTTCCTGGCGAATCAGGGCCGCCCCAAAGCCGGCCTGATGATCTCCGAGCCGATCCTCGCGCGCGCCACCAGCAACTGGGTGATCACCCTGAGCCGGCGCCTGGAGGACCGTAACGGCAATTTCGCCGGGCTCGTCCAGGGGGCGGTGAACGCACAGTTCTTCGAGGAATTCTTCAAGACGCTGAACACCGGTGAGCAGGGCTCCATCACGATCACCGACGCCGACCTGCACCTGATTGCCCGCCATCCCGCTTTGGCCGACCGCTTCGGCGAACGGATCGAAAACTCGACCCTCGGCAAGGCGTTGAAGGAGCACGAGTCGGGATCGACGGTCGCGCACTCGTTTCTCGACGGCATGAAACGGATCTACGGCTACCAGCGGGTCAAGGATCTTCCCTTCGTGATCCTGGCGGGGCTCTCCTATGACGACGCGATGGCCGGCTGGCACCGCAAGGCCATTTCCTACGGGCTGTTCGCGACGATGCTGGCGGCGGCGCTGCTGGCTCTGATCCTCGTCTGGCAGCGCAGCCACAGCCGCTCCATCGAAATCGCGCAGGACATGACAGCGGCCTACGCCGACACGGCGGCGCGCATGCGGGCGCTGCTGGACAGCATTCCCGATCTCGCCTGGATCCGCGGCACGGATCTCCGCTTCATCGCGGCCAACGAGGCCTACGCCAACCAGTTCGCCCTGGGCATGGACGAGATCATCGGCAAGCCCGTGCAGGAGTCCTGGGCCAACGGCGAGGCGGCGATGTTCCACGCCGAGGACGCCGCCGCCCTGACCGGAGTCCCGGAAATCCGGTCCGAGGTCGAGACGCGCGATCCGCAGGGCCGCCGCCTCGTTCTGGAGGTCATCCGCGTGCCGGTCAGGGACGCGGACGGCGCGATCACCGGCATCGCCGGGGTGGCCCGCGACATTACCAGCCGCACCGAGGCGGAGGAGCAGCGGTCGGAAAACCAGGCCATGTTCCAGGCGATGTTCGAGGCGGACAGCGCGATCAAGCTGATCCTCGACCCGGAGGACGGAGGCCGGATCGTCCACGCCAACCCCGCCGCGATCGCCTTCTACGGCTACGCGCCGTCCGACCTGCTCGCCATGACGCTTGGGGATATGGCGGCGGGGGATATCGCGTCGGGGGACATGGCGGCGGGCGGCGACGCCCACGCGGAACCGCCGCTCGAAGCCGCCTTCAAGGGCACGCGGATCGTGGCGTGCCGGCTGGGATCCGGGAAGGTCCGGCAGCTTGAGGTGCACTACAGCCCGCTGCGGCTGTCGGGGCGGAATTTCGTTTACGCCATCCTCTACGACGTCACCGAACGGGAGCGGGAAGCGGCGCGGCAGCGTCTGGCGGCCAGCGTGTTCCAGAACGCCCAGGAGGGCATCATCATCTGCGACAGCCGCAGCCGCATCGTGGACGTCAACCGGGCCTTCACCCAGATCACCGGCTACACGCGCGACGACGCGATCGGGCGCGATCCGTTCATGCTGCGCGCCGGACCGGACGGCGTCGATCCCTACGGCGATCTGTGGGCCTCGGTGCGCCGGACCGGCCAATGGCGCGGGGAACTGGTCAGCCGCCGCAAGGACGGCACGCTCTGCACCGAGTCGCTGAGCGTCACCGCCGTCTACGACGCCGACGGCAACGTCGAGACCTACATCGGCATTTTCAGCGACATCACCACCCATAAGGAGACGCAGGCCCGGCTGGAGCGCATGGCCTATTTCGACGCGCTTACCCAACTGCCGAACCGCGTCCTGGTCACCGACCGGCTGCGGCAGGCGATCCGCCAGTGCGACCGCGACGGGAGTATGCTCGCGGTCTGCTGTCTCGACCTCGACGGCTTCAAGGCGATCAACGAGGCGGACGGCAACAGCTTCGGCGACGCGCTTCTGATCGCCGTGGCCTCCCGGCTGGCCGGCAACATGCGCACCAGCGACAGCATCGGCCGGCTGGGCGGCGACGAATTCGCCGTGACCCTCGGCGACCTGAACGATCGGGCGCAGGGCGGGACGGCCTTGCGCCGGGTGCTGGATCTCTTCGCCGAACCGTTCGAGGTGCTTGGCCGCGCCATCGCCATCACGGCCAGCATAGGCGTCAGCTACTACCCGACCGACGGCGACGATCCGGACGCCCTGCTGCGGCAGGCCGGCCAGGCCATGTTCAGCGCCAAACAGGCCGGGCGCAACCGTTACGCCACCTTCGATCCAGAGCGTGACCGGCAGGCCCGCACCCTGCACGAGACGCTGAGCCGGATCGACGCCGCGCTGCGGGCGGGGGAATTCCGGCTGCACTACCAGCCCAAGGTGGACATGCTTCGCGGGGTGGTGGTTGGGGCGGAGGCGCTGATCCGCTGGCAGCACCCCGACCGCGGCTTGCTGGCCCCTGGAGCCTTCCTGCCGATGGTCGAGGAGACGCCGCTCGCCGTTTCCATCGGCGACTGGGTTCTGGAGGAGGCGCTGCGCCAGATGGAGGAATGGTCGCGCGACGGGCTGAATCTTCCGGTCAGCGTGAACGTCTCGGCGCGGCAGCTTCAGGAGGACAATTTCCCGGAGCGGCTGGGGGAACTGCTCGGCCGCTATCCCACGGTGCCCGCCAACCGTTTGGAGCTGGAGATCCTGGAAACCAGCGCGCTCGAGGACATGGCCCAGGTCTGCGCGATCATCGAGCGCTGCCGCCAGTTTGGGGTCGAGTTCGCGCTGGACGACTTCGGAACGGGCTATTCCTCGCTCGCCTATCTCAAGCGGCTGCCGGCGAGCACGCTGAAGATCGACCAGTCCTTCGTCCGTGGGATGCTGGACGATTCCGACGACTTCGCATTGGTCTCGGCGATCATCGGCCTGACCAAGGCGTTCGACCGCACCGTCGTGGCCGAGGGCGTGGAAACGCCGGAGACCGGTGCGGCCCTGCTCCGTCTCGGCTGTCACATCGCGCAGGGGTACGGCGTGGCACGGCCGATGGCCGCCGACATGATCCCGTCCTGGGTGAATGGATTCAAGGTGCCGGATGTCTGGCGCCAATAGCCGGTCCGCTTGAACCTGAACCGCGCTGCGTTTTCCAGGAAGCCGGCATCACCCCAAGCACGCACCTGAGGTCCGCGACGGCTGCCGACCGCGCCGCCCCCTTGCCCCGCCCCCTCGCCACGTCCACGCCGCCCGATGGGCCGGTCCACCGAAGACGCCGGCCGCGTGCCGGTGCGACACGCGGCCGGGGGGCTGGAAATTGCACTTTTCGCGCTGGTTTGTGCTCTACACACCGGCGTTTTCGAGAAGGAGGAGGCCGGCGGCGGTGTTGGAGATCGGGATGTGGTAGTTGCTGTGCAGCTTCCGCACCCTGCCGTTCAGGGCGCCGCGCATGGCCAGCCACAGGATGAATTCATCCCCCTGCGCGCCGGCCTCGCGGACCAGATCGTGGATCGAAAGGTCGGTCAGGCTGTCGGCCTGATCGACCATCCGCTCCAGGCACATCAGGTCGAACTCCTTGTTGATGAAACCCGCCCGCTCGCCGTCCATCTGGTGCGACAGGCCGCCGGTGCCGACCACCACGACCTTGAGATCCTCGGGGAAGGAGGCGACGGCACGACCGATCGCCTGACCCAGCTTGTAGCACCGCCGGGGGCTGGGCAGGGGATGCTGCACCGTGTTGATGCACACCGGGATCGTCCGGATCTGCTTGGCCGGCTCGGTCTTCACGCGGTCGGGCCAGAGCAGGGAGACCGGCACGGCAAAGCCGTGATTGACCAGCGTTTCCTGGCAGCTCGTGATGTCGAACTCCTCGGCCACGAGGCTCTCGATCAGGTGCCAGGACAGGTCCGGCGCGCCCTGGAACGGCGGCAGCGGCTTCAGGCCCCAGCCCTCGTCGGCGTTCTCGTATTGCGGGGCGGCGCCGATCGAGAAGGTCGGCATCTTGTGGAGGAAGAAGTTGAGGCCGTGATCGTTGTAGATCACGATCGCCACGTCGGGCTGCACCTCGTTCAGCCAGTCGCGGACCGGCGGGTAGCTGTCGAAGAACGGCTTCCAGTACGGGTCGTCGAACAGCTCCTTGGTGATGGCGTTGCCGATGGCGGGAATGTGCGAGGTGGTGACGCCTCCGACGATCCGGGCCATGTCAGCTTCTCCCCGCTTCCAGCAGTTTCGCCTTGAACTCTTCGACGCTCATGCCGGTCTGCTGGGCGCCGACGTCCTGGACGGTCAGCCCGAAGATGTCGGCCAGCTTCGCCAAGTAATAGATGTTGCCGCCGGCCGCGATCATCCGCAGGACGTTGCGGCTGCGCACCGCCTCCTTGTGCTCCTCGGTCAGGCCGTACTTTTCCAGCTAAGAGCCTGTCCTGAAAGATTATTTCCGGGCGAGCCGCCGGAGCATGAGGCGGATCATGGCGATGCGGATGAAGGCAACGGAGGTGCGGAGGTACTGCTCGTAATGGCGTACGAGTCGGCGGCACCGCGTGAGCCATGACAGCGTTCGTTCGACCAGCCACCGCTTCGGAAGGACGACAA
>JAEZID010000125.1 GCA_023416195.1 Pseudomonadota bacterium
TCAGCGCGATCAGCCGCAAGCTGAACCTGGACCTGAACATCTGGCACGGCCAGATCGACGAGATCCAGGGCGCGCCCTTCGGGACGCTGGTGGTCGAGGCCATCGGCAACCCGCAGTCCATCGAGGCGGCGATCAGCCTCCTGAAAGTCAACAAGCTCGGCGTCGAGGTGCTTGGTTATGCTGTCCCCGGAAATCTACGCGCTGCTGTTTAAGGCGCTGCTCGACACGCTGCACATGGTGGCGGTGTCGGGCATCCTGGGCACGCTGCTGGGCCTGCCCATCGGCGTGCTGCTGGCGGTCACGGGTCGGGGGGAGCTGTTGCAGAACCTCGTCTTCAACCGCGTGGTCGGCGCCATCGTGAACATGACGCGCTCCACCCCCTTCATCATCCTGGTGGTGGCGATCATCCCCTTCACGCGGCTGGTGGCGGGCACCTCCATCGGCACGACGGCGGCCATCGTGCCGCTGACGGTCGCCGCGACGCCCTTCATCGCCCGCATCGTCGAGGGCGCCATCCGCGAGGTGGACCGGGGCCTGATCGAGGCGGCGCAGGCCATGGGCGCCACGCCCTTCCAGATCATCCGCAAGGTGCTGCTACCGGAAGCCATGCCGGCCATCGCGCTGGGCCTGACCCTGTCGGCGGTCAGCCTGATCGGCTATTCGGCGATGGTGGGCGCGGTCGGCGGCGGCGGCCTGGGCGACCTCGGCATCCGCTACGGCTACCAGCGCTTCCTGCCGGAGGTGATGCTGGCGGTGGTCGTCGTCCTGATCGTGCTGGTGCAGATCGTGCAGTCCACGGGCGACTGGATCGCCCGGCGAGTCAACAAACGAAACCTGAAGTCCTGAGGAGTTGGAGATGTTCCGCAACCGCTTGCTGGGTGCCCTTGCCGGTGTCGCGACCCTGGCCGCCGCCTTCGGCGCCCCCGTCGCGGCCCATGCCGAAGCCATCAAGATCGGCGTGACCCCCGGCCCGCACGCCCAGATCATGGAGAAGGTGAAGCCCATCGCCGCCAAGGAAGGCCTTGAGCTGACGGTGCTGGAATTCTCCGACTACGTCATCCCGAACCAGGCCCTGGCCGACGGCGACCTGAACGCGAACTCGTTCCAGCACCAGCCCTATCTGGACAACCAGGTGAAGGACCGCGGCTACGACATCGTCAGCGTCGCCAAGAACGTCATCTTCCCGATGGCCGTCTATTCCAAGACGGTGAAGAGCCTGGACGCGCTGCCCAACGGCGCCAAGGTGGCCGTGCCGAACGACCCGACCAACGGCGGCCGCGCGCTGCTGCTGCTCCAGTCCAAGGGCCTGATCAAGCTGAAGGACGGCGCCGGGCTGAAGGCGTCGCCGCTGGACATCGCCGAGAACCCGAAGAAGCTCCAGATCGTCGAGCTGGACGCCGCCCAGCTGCCGCGTTCGCTGGACGACGTGGCGGCTTCGGTCATCAACACCAACTACGCGCTGGAGGCGGGGCTCGACCCCCTCAAGGACGCCATCGCCCGCGAGGCCAGCGAGAGCCCCTACGCCAACGTCATCGCCGTGCGCAAGGCCGACCAGGACAAGCCGTGGGTGGCGAAGCTGGTGAAGGCCTACCAGAACGACGAGGTGAAGCAGTTCATCAACGACAAGTTCAAGGGCGCGATCGTCCCGGCCTGGTGATCGCTCCAGTCATCACCTGAGTCAAGGCACGCCCGATGGCGCCCAGCGCGTCGTCGAGCGTGCCGCCCGGCGGCGGGGCGAACAGCCGCATGGACGGGTACCAGGGCCGCACGGCGGTGCCGAGCGCGGTCCATTCCCCCGCCCCGCCGAAGCGCCACACCGGCACGCCGAGCGCGCCGGCCATCTCCGCCACCGACGTGCCGGCCGAGATGACGAGATCGAGCGCCGCCGTCAGCGCCGCCGCCTCGTCCAGATCGTTCATCAGATCCACATCCGGCCAGCGCCGGACGGGCACGCCGAAGCGCTCCTCCGCCGCTGCGAGTTCGGCGGCGCAATCGTCGTATTGAAGATTGACGAATTGGACACCGGGAGTGGCGAGGATCGGCCCCCACTGGTCCAGGGTCGTGTAGGCGGACGCGCGCAGCGGGTTTTGAAAGCGGCTGCGCCAGCAAATGCCGACCTTCAAACCCGGTCCGAGCGCCGCCAGACGGTCCCGCCACAGAGCGCGCTTGTCCGGGTCCGGCGTGAGCCATCCCGCGTGGCCGGGAAAGGCGTCCAGGCGATTGCGGAAGTGCAGCGGCAGCGATCCGGCCGGGACATGAACGTCGAAATCGTCGGGTTCGGCCGTCTCCGCGCGCACCACGGCCTTGGGGAAGGAGCGCGCCAGCAGCGGCACCAGACGGGGATCGCATTCAATGATGACCCGGCCGGCGCGCGCGATCAGGTCGGCGTAGCAGGAGGCGTAGAGCAGTTCGTCCCCCACCCCCTGCTCCCGCCACAGCAGCACGGTCTTGCCGGTCAGGTCGCCGCCGTCCCACAGGGGTTTGCGAAACCGCCGGTCGGGCTTGGCCTGTCCCGAGGCGAAGCGCGCCTCCAGCCCGGCCCATCCCAACTCCAACTCGCCACGGGCCAGCGCGGCGTAGCCCCGGTTGAAGGTGGCGAGCGACAGGGACGGATCCGCCTCCACCGCCCGCCGGTAGGCCGCGTCGGCGTCGGACGGGCGCCCGGCGGCCTGCAAGGCGTTCCCTTGATTGTAGTGCCATTCGGCGCGTTGCGAATTCAGCGTCAGAGCCCGACTCCAGGCGCGCAGGGCGGCATCGAAACGCCGTTGCCTTTGCCGCAGGTCGGCGAGCCCGGCAAACCCCTCGGCCGAACCGGGGTCGAGCAGAATGATTTTCCACCAGGCCAGAGCCGCCCGATCCGCCTCCCCCGCCGCCTCCAGCGCGTGCGCCAGATTACCGAGCGTGCGGGCGTCGTCGGGCCGGAGGTTGAGCGCGGCGCGCAGGGCCGCCACGGCCTCCCGATGGTGATGGAGCGCCAGCAGGGCCACGCCCCGGTTGCTCAGCGCCTCCGGGTAGCCGGGGCGCAGGCGTAGGGCACGGTCGGCGAACGCGTCGGCCTGGGCGGCGCGTTCGCCCGTGAGGGACGATGAGGCAAGGCCGTTCCACGCCTCGGCCAGCGCCGGGTCGAGCGCCAGCGCCCGGCGCAGAGCGGTGTCTCCAGCGAGCCCGGCCGCTTGGAGCGCCAGCCCGAGGTTGGCGTGCAGACCGGCCCATGCGGGCTGAAGGCGCGCCGCTTTGGCGGTGGTTTCGGCGGCCTTGACGGCTTTGCCCTGCCCCAGCAGCACGACGCCCAGATTGCCGAGCGCTTCAACGTCATCGGCGTTGAAACGTAGGGCGGCGCGGTAATCCGCCTCGGCCTCGGCGAAGGCGCCCAGCGTCTGGAAGGCCAGCGCGCGGCGGCGATGGCGTTCGGCGGTGCCGCCGCCGGCCGCGATGGCCCGGCCGATCAGTTCCACGGCGATGTCGGGCCGCCCGGCCTGATGGCCCAGCCAGCCGTAGCCGTCCAGAGCCTCCGCGTGGTTGGCGTCGGCCTGGAGGATGCGCTGGTAGGCCTTCTCCGCCTCTGGCCAGCGGCCGGATTCATGAAGAGCTTGCGCTTCGTTTAGACGTGCTGAAAGCCCTTCTCCCCCCCGGGGAGAAGGGTTGGGATGAGGGGGTGGCCGAAGGCCGGAAAGCTCTCGCAACGCCAGCGTTTCCCCCTCACCCCAACCCCTCTCCCCAGGGGGGAGAGGGACTTGGCGAAACCGCGTCAACGCGCCCGCAATTCTTTCCAGCACATCGCCCAGCCCCTCCCCACCCCGCGCGCGCCACATGCGCATGCTGGGAAACCAGGGGCGCACCGCCGTGCCCTGCATGGTCCAATCCCTGGCGCCGCCGAAGCGCCAGACCGGCACGCCCAACGCCCCGGCCATCTCGCCGACCGACGTCGCCACGGTGATGACGAGGTCCAACCCGGCGGTCAGCGCCGCCGCCGCCTCCAGATCGTTCTTCAGGTCGGTGCCGGCCCAGCGGTGCAGGGTCACGCCGTGGCGTTCCAGCGCCCCGTCGATCTCCTCGTCGCGGGCGTCGTATTGCAGGGCGACGAAGACCAGCCCCGGCAGCCGGAACAGCGGCGCCCAGGCGTCCAGTTGGGTGTAGGCGTGCTTGCGCTCTCCCAGCGTGTGCTGGCTGCGCCAGCAGACGCCGACCCGCAGACCGGGCGGCAGCGCGGCCAGCCGGTCCCGCCACAGCGCCGCACGCTCCGGATCCGGCACCAGATAGGCCCCGACATCCGGAAAGCTGGCGTAATCGCGCCGCAGGAAGCGCGGCAGCGACGCCATGGGGACGTGCGCGTCGAAGTCCGGCCGGTCCAGCGTCTCGCGGCCGTCGGGGGTGAAGGTCTGGGCGCGCACCGTCGCCTGGGGAAAGGACCGGGCGAACAGCCCGACCATGCGGGGGTCGCATTCCAACACCACACGGCCGGCGCGCCAGATCAGGTCGGGCAGGCAGGTGGCGTACAGCAGTTCGTCGCCGAGGCCCTGTTCGCGCCAGACCATGACGCGCTTGCCCGTCAGGTCCTCGCCCTGCCAGCGCGGCACCGGGAAGGTTCGCGCCCCCAGCACGCGGCGCGAGTCGAAGCGGGATTCGTAAAGGTCCCGCCCCTCCGGCAGCGCGCCGCGCCCGATCAGCAGCAGCGACAGGTTCCAGCGGGCCAGCGCGAAATCCGGATCGGAGCGCAGCGCCGCGCGGTAGCAAGCTTCGGCCTCCGCCGGGCGCCCCTGCGCCTCGCGCAGCAGGCCCATGTTGACCAGAGTTTCCGGATCGCCGGGGGCAAGGCGCAGGGCCTCGGCGTGGGCGGCCTCGGCCTCGGCCAGGCGGCCGGCTTCCTTCAGCACGACGCCCAGGTCGGTGTGGGCCAGCGGGTCGGCGGGGTCGAGTGCCAGCGCGGCGCGTAGGCTCGCCTCGGCCTCCTCCAGCCGGTCCTGCGCGTGCAGGGCGGTGCCGAGGTTGACCAGCGCCTCCGGGTAAGCCGCGCGCAAGTCCAGCGCGCGGCGGTAATGGGCGATGGCCTCGTCCAGCCGGCCGAGATCCTGAAGCGCGCTGCCCAGGCTGTTCTGCGCCTCCGGATAGTCCTCTTTCAGCGCCAGCGCGCGGCGGTAGGCGGCCTCCGCCTCCGCAACGCGGCCGAGGCCGTGCAGCGCGAGGCCGAGGTTGGCGTGGTGTTCGGCCTTGGGGCCACCCTTTTCAGCGGCGCGCGCGATGGCCTCGGCGATCAGGCGGACGGCCTCGGCGTCATGGCCGGTCTGGTGGGCGAGCACGCCCAGAAGATGCAGGGCTTCCACATGCCCGGGATCCGCCTGGAGGATCGCGCGGTAGCCCCGCTCGGCCCCGGCGAGGTCGCCGGCGTGGTGGCGGGCCAACGCCGCGGATATGTCGCGATGGGCCACGGCCTTGCTGCGATCCTTCCTGGTCATGGTGCCTGTCGTCGTTCCCTCCGCCGCCCCTTCGATAACACGTTTCCGGCGCGGCAAGCCTGCTGGAAGCCCTGGAGGCAATTTGTCACGCGCAATTTTTTTCGCAGACGTTTCGTGCGCAGTCCTTCGTTAACCCGATTGGTAATACCATCGGAGCGAAAGTTCCTGCGAAGGACAACGAAGATGCGTGGCCTGCAACTGGGCATCAGGGCCAAGATCCTGATTTTTCCCGTCATTTCGCTGGTGGCCCTGGCCATCGTCGCCGCCGTGTCGCTGATCCGCCTGGAAGCGACCATGATGGACGACCACAAGTCGCGGGTGCGCGCGGTGGTCGATTCATCGGTCAGCATCGTGGAGGATTTCGAAAAGCGCGCCGCCAAGGGTGAAATCCCGCTGGCCGAGGCGCAGGCGACGGCGAAGAACGTCCTGCGCGCCCTGCGCTTCGACGGGTCGGAGTACCTGTTCGTCTACGACCGCGAGGGCGTGTCCGTCGCGCACGGCGCCAAGCCGGGGCTGGAGGGCAAGAACCTCTGGAACTATCAGGATCCGGGCGGCACCTACGTCATCCGCGAACTGATCCAGGCGGCGCCGAAGGGAACCTTCGTCAACTTCCTGTGGGAGAAGCTTGGCCAGGAAAAGCCGGTGCCCAAGGTCGGCTTCGGGCGCTTCACGTCGGGCTGGGGCTGGATGATCGGGTCCGGCGTCTATCTGGACACGGTGCACGCGGCCTTCGCCGAGCGCGCGTGGCAGATCGGCGGCATCGTCGCCGTGCTGGCGCTGGCGACCTTCGCGCTGGCCTTCGCGCTCGGCCGCGGCTTCAGCCAGCCGATCCTGCGGCTGGAGGAGGCGATGGTCAGCATCGCGCGCGGCGAGCTGGCCACCGCCATTCCGGAGCGCGGGCGCAGCGACGAGATCGGCAAGATGGCCCACGCGGTGGCCGTGCTGAAGGACAGCGCCGAGGAGACCGCCCGCCTGCGCGCCGACCAGGAACGCGCCAAGACCCGCGCGGCGGAGGAACGCCACGCCACGCTGGTCAACCTCGCCGACCGGTTCGAGGCGAGCGTGAAGAGCGTCGTCGACGCCGTGTCGCAGGCCGCGCAGGACATGCAGGGCGCGTCGACCGCCATGTCGCGCACGGTGACCGACGCCTCGCATCTGGCGACGGACGCCGCGGCGTCGGCCGAGGAGGCCACGGCGAGCGTCAGCACCGTCGCCGGGGCGACCGAGCAGCTGTCGGCCTCCATCCAGGAGATCGGGCGTCAGGTCGCGCAGTCGAACAGCATCGCCGGCGCGGCGGTGCACGAGGCCGAGAAGACCAACAGCATCATGGCCCACCTCAACGAGTCCGCCCGCCGGGTCGGCGAGGTGGTCGAGCTGATCAACAACATCGCCAGCCAGACCAACCTTCTGGCGCTGAACGCCACCATCGAGGCGGCGCGCGCGGGCGAGCACGGCAAGGGCTTCGCCGTCGTGGCGAACGAGGTCAAGAGCCTCGCCAACCAGACGGCCCGCGCGACCGAGGAAATCCAGTCGAAGATCGCCGAGATTCAGGAGGCCACGGGGTCGGCGGTCACCGCGATCAAGGGGATCGGCGGCACCATCGGCCACATCAGCGAGATTTCCGCCGCCATCGCCACGGCGGTCGGCCAGCAGGACGCGGCGACGCGGGAAATCGCCGGCAACATCCAGCAGGCGGCGGCTGGCACCTCGGCCGTGTCCGGCAACCTCGCCACCGTCACCCGCGTGACCGGCGAGGCCGGCGCCTCGGCCGAACGGGTGCTGAGCACGGCGGGCGGGCTGTCGCGCGAATCGCAGCGCCTGCGCGACGAGGTGACGAAGTTCCTGACCACCGTCCGGGCGTCGTAAGCGTCCGCAGGGCGGAAACGCGGGGACACACGAAGACGCGAAGACGCGTCTTCGTGTGATTCACCGCCCGGGCACTGCCCGCCTCTTCCTTTCCGACGGCTGGGGAAAGCAGACTTAAAGTTTCAGGCCCGCCACGCCGTCGAGTATGACGCCGTCCATCAGCGCCTTGCGCTCCAGCTTGGCGCCGAACAGGCGGGCGTGGCTGAAGTCCGCCTTGGCCAGATCGCAGCCCATCAGGTTGGCGAAGGACAGGTCGGCGCCCGCGAAGTTCACGTTGCGCAGGCAGGCGCCGCGCAGGTCGGCGTAGCGCATCCGCGCGCCGGCCAGTTCCGAGCGCATGGAGCGCTTCTCGTCGAAGACCAGCGGGCGCAGGTTCACGGTGCGCAGGTCGGCGTTGTTCAGCTTGGCGTTCTTCAGGTTGATGCCGCGCAGGTCGCCGCCGATCAGCTTGGCGCCCCGGAAGTCCGCTTTCTCCAGCACTCCCGCCTGAAGCTGCACGTTGGTGAGGTCGAGGCCGTAGAGCGTCGCCCCGACCGCCCGCAGCATCGTCAGGCAGCTGTGCGCCAGCGACGGCGCGTGGCGCAGGTCGAAGTCCGACAGGTCGAGATGCGCGCCCTGGGCGCCACCGGTGCCGACCCACACGATGTGGTCGTGCAGCAGTTCCTCCAGCGGGCGGCCGAGTTCCGCGACGACGCGGCCGACCGGGCTGTCGGTCAGCGTGTCCTCGATGTCGGCGTCGGTCAGGTCCGTCATGGTCAGCGCGGCCCCGGTCAGCACCGCGCCGCGCAGGCAGGCGCCGCGCAGGTCGGCGCCCGACAGGTCGGCGCCTTCCAGGTTGGAGCCGGTGAAGTTGGCCCCGCGCATGGTGGCGCGCACCAGCTTGCACCCCTTCATCACCGCGTCGGTGAAATCGGTGTGCAGCGCCATGGCGCCGCTGAGGCGGGCGTTGGTCAGGTTGGCGCCCGACAGGTCGGCGCCCGACGCTTCGGTCGGCTGGGTGTCCACCTGGACCATGCGCAGGTTGCCGGCCCGGTCCTTCTCGGCCAGCGAACCGTCGCGCAGGTCGGCCTCGAACAGGTTGGCGCCGATCAGGATGGAGCCGCGCAGGCAGGCGCCGCGCAGGTCGGTCTTGATGAGGCTGGCGTTTTCCAGGTTGGCCTGGCGCAGGTCGGTGGCGAACATCGCCGCGCAGTCCAGCCGCGCCCCGGTCATGTTCGCGCCGCGCAGGGAGGCGCCGACGAAATCGGCGTGCGCGAGATCGCGGCCCGACAGATCCAGCCCGCTGAGGTCGAAGAAGGACAGCGTCGCCCGCGCCCCGCCGATGCGCGCGTTGCGGAACATCTCGTGCCGCCGCACCACGGCGTCGAGTTGCGATTGGTCCAGGCGGGTGAGGCTGCGCTGAGTCATGGACGCCGGTTCATGGGGTCGTGTCGATTCCGATCACCACCACAGGTTAACGCAGGCGTCCTTCAAGAACTGTTAATGCTGATATCAACGCCGGAGGCGGAGGCGGCAAACCCTACGCCGCGCTTTGCTGCGCGGCCTGCCGGACGGCGCCGCGTTCCGTGCCGGCGGCGCTGAGGGCGTCGCGCAGCAGGCCGGGGGTGAAGGGCTTGTGCAGCAGGCGGCAGCCGGCGTCCATCGCCTCGCGGATGCGCTCGGGCGCGGTGTCGCCGGTCAGGATGATGCCGGGGATGGGACGGTCAAGCTCCTCGGCGGCGCGGGTGACGATCTGCGCCCCGGTCAGGGCACCCGGCAGGCGGAAATCGGTCACGATCACGTCCGGCGCGCGGGGGGCCGCCCGCAAGGCGTCCAGCGCGGCGGGACCATCGGCCGCCAGGATCACGCGGTTGCCCCAGCTTTCCAACAGAAGCTGCATGCCGGTGCGCTGCACCGGATCGTCCTCGACCACCAGGATCAGGCGCTCGGGCGCGGCGTCCGCCGGACCGGCGGCGGGGATGGCGACCGGCTCCGCCTTCGCCTCGCTGGCCGCCA
>JAEZID010000367.1 GCA_023416195.1 Pseudomonadota bacterium
CTTGTTAACGGCTGGACCACGGTTTCCCATCGGCTAAAACAGGCAACGTTTCCAGCTTCGAAGAGAGTAGCAGAGCCCTTCACACGGTCAAGGGTTGTGATACGCTCCATCGCAAAGAGTTTCCGGCGAATCCCCCACGCCTGAACTCACGCGTATTCAGTTCGTAAGCGGATCATCCCATGCAGCCCTACCGCCTTTCCCTTGACCTTGGCACCAATTCCCTTGGCTGGTGCGTGCTGGACCTGGATCATGATGGGAAGCCGAAGGGCATCCGGCGCATGGGCGTGCGCATCTTCACGGACGGGCGCAATCCACAAGACAAAAGCTCGCTGGCCGTGGCGCGGCGGATCGCGCGGCAGATGCGGCGGCGGCGCGACCGGACGCTGGTGCGCCGCGCGCGGCTGATGGCGGCGCTGATCCGCTTCGGCCTGATGCCGGGCGACCGGGCGGCGCGCAAGGCGCTGGAGCGGCTCGACCCGTTCGAGCTTCGCGCGCGGGGGCTGACCGAGCGGCTGGAGCCGCAGGAGATCGGCCGCGCGCTTTTCCACATCAACCAGCGCCGGGGCTTCAAGGCGATGCGCGGCACCGGCGACGCGGAGGAGGCGGGCAAGATCCGCTCCGCCATCGACCGGCTGGATGTTCAAATGACGGAGGCCGGCACGCCGACGCTGGGCGCCTTCTTCGCGTGGCGGCGCGCGAACGGGTACGGCGTGCGCGCCCGCCTGACCGGCCGGGGCGCCAAGGCCGAATACCCCTTCTACCCGGCGCGCCCGATGCTGGAGGCGGAATTCGACGCGCTGTGGGCGGCGCAGGCGCGCCATCACCCGGCCCTGCTGACGGAGGAGGCGCGCAGCACGCTACGCCACCGCATCTTCCACCAGCGCCCGCTGAAGCCGCCCCAGGTCGGCAAATGCTCCCTCAACCCCGAGGACGAGCGGGCGCCACGCGCGCTGCCCTCGGTGCAGCGGTTTCGCCTCTACACCGAACTCGCCAACCTCCGGATCATCGCGCAGGACCGCAGCGAGCGGCCCCTGACCATGGAGGAACGCGACCTGATCCTGCGCGCGGCCCGCGCGAAGCCGGCCCGGAAGGCCATCACCTTCAAGGACATCCGCAAAGTCCTGAAGCTCGGCTCCGATGTCGAGTTCTCCCACGAATCCTCGCGCCGGCCGGAGTTGGCGACCGACGAGACCTCGGCCGTGCTGTCCGACAAGAAGCGCTTCGGTCCGCGCTGGGCACGGTTGACCCTGGCCGAGCAGGACGAGGTGGTCGAGCGGCTTCTGTCGGAAACCGACGAAGGGGCGCTGATCGACTGGCTGGCCGCGCGCTGGGACTTGGAGCCGGACGCCGCAGCCCGTGTCGCCGACGCGCCGCTGCCCGACTTCCACCTGCGCATCGGCCGGAAGGCCCTGGCCGCCCTGCTGCCGGTGCTGGAGTCCGAAGAGCGCGACGGGCGCCCCATCCGCTACGACGAGGCCGTGCCCGTCGCCTTCCCCGGCGCCCATCATTCCGACCGCCGGCCGGGCGAGCGCCTCGACCGGTTGCCCTACTACGCGAAGGCACTGGAGCGCCACGTCGCCTTCGGCACCGGCGAGCCCGACGACCCGGAGGAAAGGCGGCTCGGCCGGCTCGCCAACCCGACGGTACACATCGGGCTCAATCAGGTCCGGACGGTGGTCAACGCACTGATCGACCGCTACGGCCCGCCGCACGAGATTGTCGTGGAACTGGCGCGCCCCCTGAAGCAAACACAGGAGGCCCGCCGCAGGAACGAGAAGGAGCAGGCGGAGAACCAGCGCAGGAACGAGGAGCGCAAGGCCCTGCTGCGCAGCGTCAACGCGCCCGTCAACGGCCGCAACCTGATGAAGCTGCGCCTGTGGGAAGAGCAGGGGAGCGGGGTCAACCGCCGCTGCCCCTACACCGGCGAGACCATTGGGCTGGAGCTTCTGCTGTCGGAGAAGGTGGACATCGACCACATCCTGCCTTTCTCCCGCACGCTGGACGACAGCGCCGCCAACAAGGTCGTCTGCCTGGCCGCCGCCAACCGGGACAAGCGCAACCTGACACCGTACGAGCGCTGGCACACCGACGAGGCGCGCTGGTCGCGGATTCTCGGCTGCGTGGAGGACCTGCCGCCCAACAAACGCCGGCGCTTTTCCGCAGACGCCATGAACCGCTGGGACGAGGAGGGCGGGTTCCTCGCCCGGCAGATCACCGACACCCAGTATCTCGCCCGGCTGGCGCGGGAGTATCTGCGCCACGTCTGTCACCCCGACCGCGTGCGCGTCTCGCCGGGGCGGCTGACCGCCCTGTTGCGCCGCCGCTGGGGCGTCGACTCCATCCTGCGCGATCACAACCGCGAGGGCGGGGACGTGCCGGTCGACGCGACCTTCGCCAAGAACCGCAACAACCATCTGCACCACGCGCTGGACGCCGCGGTGATCGGCTGCATCGATCAGGGCATGGTCCAGAAGGTGGCCCAGGCCGCGTCCCGCGCCGAGGATCTGGGGCTCGACCGTCTGATGGACGACATCGACGATCCCTGGGACGGCTTCCGCGACGAGCTGGCCGCGCGGGTGCGCGGTGTGACCGTCTCGCACAAGCCGGAGCATGGAACCGGCGGCCGCCTGCACGAGGACACGGCCTACGGCCCGACCACGGAGGCGGAACGGGCGCTCGGCTTCAACCTGGTCTACCGCAAGCCGCTCGACGGCCTGACGGAGAAGGAGGTCGCGCGCATCCGCGCCCTCGACCTGCGCAAAGCCATGCAGGAGCGCGTCGCCTTTCACCGGAACGGTCCCGACCGGCTCGACGCCAAGCAGGCGGTGGCAAAGGCGGCGGAGGATCTGGCCGCAACCGAACCCTGGGTGGGCATTCGCCGTGTCCGGCTTCTGGCCAAGGAGGCCGATCCAATCTGGCTCGCCGGGCCGGACGGAGAACCCTACAAGGGCCTGATCGCCGGCGACGTGCACCACATCGACATCGTAGCCCTTCCGGACGGCCGGTGGGCCGGGCGCGCCGCCACTCTGTTCGAGGCGCGCCGCACCGCGCTGCCGGACGGCCGTGCAGCCCCCTATATGCCGACCGATGGCGAACGCTTCATCATGCGCCTGCACAAGGGCGACCTCGTCAAGCTGGAGCACGACGGGCGGCAACGCATCATGCGCGTGGCCCGGTTGGAACCCGCCAACAACCGCCTGCGCATGGCCGAGCATGTGGAGGCTGGGGAACTGGACAAGCGCCACGCCGACCCGGACGACCCGTTCCGCTGGCTGATCGTGGCCTTTAGCATGCTGCGCCAGCGGAAGGCGCGGCGGGTGACCGTCGATCCGCTGGGCGGGGTGCGCGACCCCGGATTCCCGAAATGGGCGGCGGTGTCCGTTTCCGGCGAAGCAGAGCCCGCCTCATGACCGGCCGCATCGTCGAGATCGCCGAGGACGGCCGCCAGCTGTCGCTATCGCGCGGCTTTCTGGTGGTGGAAGGGCAGGGGCGGGAGATCGGGCGCGTCCCGCTCGACGACATCGGCGCGGTGGTGGCCAACGCTCACGGGCTGACCTACACCAACAACCTGCTGCTGGCTCTGGCGGAGCGCGGCGTCGTGGTGGTGCTGTGCGGGCCGAACCATGTGCCTGCGGCCTTCCTGTGGCCGGTCGATGGCCATCACGTGCAGGCTCAGCGCATGCGCGCCCAGCTCAACGTTTCGGTGCCGCAGACCAAACGGCTGTGGCAGCTGCTGGTGCGCGCCAAGGTCCGCCAGCAGGGTGCGGTGCTGGAGGCGCGTGGTGCGCCCGCGGGCGCGTTCGAGGCGCTGGCCCGCAAGGTGCGCTCTGGCGACCCCGACAACATCGAGGCGCAAGCGGCGCGTCGTTACTGGCCTCTGCTGTTTGGGGATGAGTTTCGCCGAGACTCGGACGCGGGCGGCGTGAACGGCCTGTTGAACTACGGCTACGCGATCCTGCGCTCCACCGTGGCGCGGGCGGTGATGGGAGCGGGGCTGCATCCCACGCTCGGCTTGTTCCATCACAACAGGGCCAACCCGCTGTGCCTGGTGGACGATCTGATGGAGCCGTTCCGCCCCTTCGTGGACCTCGCCGTGATCCGTCTGGCCGACGCGGGGCACGACTCGGTGACGCCGGAGACCAAGCGCTTCCTGGCGCTCGTGCCGTCACTCGACCTGCCGACGGCGGAGGGAACGACACCGCTGTCCACGGTGGTGATGCGGGCCGCGACGTCGTTGGCGCAAGCCTATGAAAAGGGGGAAGCGGCGCTCGACCTCCCCGCCGGAGACGGGAACAAAGCCTGGGCGCCGATGCCCCTGGAGTGGCCCGCTCCCCCATTGGCACCGTCGAAAGTGCCGCAACCGGCCTGACGGGACGCGGCGATGTTGAGCGGATACCGGATCATGTGGATGATGGTGCTGTTCGACCTGCCGGTCCTGACCAAACGCGAACGCAAGGCCGCGACGACATTCCGCAAGTTCCTGCTGGACCAGGGGTTCGAGATGTCGCAGTTCTCCGTCTACCTGCGCCATTGCGTTGGCAAGGAGCAGTCGGAGGCGCTGACCCGCCGAGTCGAGAAGGCGGTTCCATCCACCGGCAAGGTGCACATCGTCTTCATCACGGACAAGCAGTATGAAACCATCGTGTGCTTCGACGGCCGAGTCCGCCAACCCTCCCGGAAAAATCCGGAGCAGTATGTCCTGTTCTGACCGCCCGGGTGGTGGAATCCAGGCAGTGGAACGGCAGGATAAGGCTGCTTTTTCAGAGCCTTACCCCGCCACGGAGTGTAGCCGATGGGAAACCGTGGTCCAGCCGCAACAACGAAGTGCAGGCTGGCTTGCAGGATGTGAGTGTAGCCGATGGGAAACCGTGGTCCAGCCGCAACAGCGCGAGGTCCATGTTGGTCGCAACGCTCAGTGTAGCCGATGGGAAACCGTGGT
>JAEZID010000259.1 GCA_023416195.1 Pseudomonadota bacterium
GGCTGGCCCGGCGAAAATAAAAAGCCCCGCTCCGAAGGAGCGGGGCTTTGCGTTCGAGGCCGTCGCTTACACCAGCCGGCTCTGCTCGATGGCCGCCTTGATGAACGACGTGAACAGCGGGTGCGGCTCGAAGGGCTTCGACTTCAGCTCCGGGTGGAACTGCACGCCGATGAACCACGGGTGCTCGGGGATCTCGACGATCTCCGGCAGCTCGCCGTCCGGCGACAGGCCGGAGAACAGCATGCCGACCTTCTCCAGCCGCTCCTTGTAGTAGACGTTCACCTCGTAGCGGTGGCGGTGACGCTCGGAGATCTCGGTGGTGCCGTAGACCTCCGCGACCTTGGAGCCCTCCAGCAGCTTGGCCGCGTAGGCGCCGAGCCGCATGGTGCCGCCGAGGTCGGTGCCCTCCGTGCGCTTCTCCAGCTGGTTGCCGCGCATCCACTCGGTCATAAGGCCGACGACGGGATTGCCGGGCTTGCCCAGCTCGGTCGAGCCGGCGTCCACGATGCCCGCCATGTTCCGCGCCGCCTCGATCACCGCCATCTGCATGCCGAAGCAGATGCCGAAGTACGGCACCTTGTGCTCGCGGGCGAACTTGGCCGCCTGGATCTTGCCCTCGGTGCCGCGCATGCCGAAGCCGCCGGGCACCAGGATGCCGTGCACGTGCTCCAGCCGCTGGACGGCGCCGTCGGTCTCGAAGATCTCCGAATCGATCCAGTCGAGGTTGACCCGCACGTTGTTGGCGATGCCGCCGTGCTTCAGCGCCTCGGCCAGCGACTTGTAGCTGTCGAGCAGGCTGGTGTACTTGCCGACGACGGCGATGGTCACCTCGCCCTGCGGCTTGCGCACGCGCTCGGCGATGGTGGTCCAGCGCGTCAGGTCCGGCTCGCCCTTCACCGGCAGGCCGAAATAGGCCAGAACCTGATCGTCGAAGCCTTCCTCGTGGTAGCTGATCGGCACCTGATAGATGTTGTCCACGTCCAGCGCGGCGATCACGCGTTCCGGCCGGATGTTGCAGAACAGCGCGATCTTCTTGCGCTCGTTCTCCGGAATCGGGCGGTCGGCGCGGCACAGCAGGATGTTGGCCTGAATGCCGACGCCCAGCAACTCCTTCACCGAATGCTGGGTCGGCTTGGTCTTCAGCTCGCCCGCGGTCGGGATGTAGGGCAGCAGGGTCAGGTGGACGAACAGGGCGTTCTCCGGGCCGACCTCGTTGCCGAACTGGCGGATGGCTTCCAGGAAGGGCAGCGACTCGATGTCGCCGACCGTGCCGCCGATCTCGCACAGGATGAAGTCCTCCTCGCCGGCGTCGGCGCGGATGAACTCCTTAATCTGGTCGGTGATGTGCGGAATCACCTGGACGGTCGCGCCCAGATAGTCGCCGCGCCGCTCCTTGGCGATGACGGTCGAATAGATGCGGCCCGTGGTGATGTTGTCGCCACGGCGCGCCGACACGCCGGTGAAGCGCTCGTAATGGCCGAGGTCGATGTCGGTCTCAGCGCCGTCGTCGGTCACGAAGACCTCGCCGTGCTGATACGGGCTCATCGTTCCGGGGTCGACGTTCAGGTACGGGTCCAGCTTGCGGAGCCGCACCTTGTAGCCGCGCGCCTGAAGAAGCGCCCCCAGCGCCGCCGACGCCAGACCTTTGCCCAGCGAGGAAACAACGCCACCGGTGATGAAGATGTAGCGAGTCATGTCCGTCCGAAGACCTTGAGAGCCTGTTCCGTTCCCCGAGATGAGGTCCGAGCGGAGCGCGTTCCTCAAAAGAAAGAGGCGGCTTCGGGGGAGGCCGCCTCTCGTTCAAACCCGACCGGAGCCGTGCCGCGTTGTTACCGGGCGACGGGCGGGGCGGGTTGCGCCGGCGCGGCCGGCTGGGCGGGTGCGACGGGCTGCGCCGGGGTGGCCGGCAGCGAGTCGATGATCGAGGCCGGCTGCGAGTGCGAACCCGCCAGGATGGCCAGGATCAGGCTGGTCGCCATGAAGCAGCCGGCCAGGATGCCCGTCGTTCGGGTCAGCAGGTTGGCCGTGCCGCGGGTGGTCATCATGCCCCCCATGGTGCCGCCGCCGATGCCCAGGCCGCCGCCTTCCGACCGCTGGATCAGGATGACGCCGACAAGCGCCAGGGCGATCAGCAGGTGAATGACGAGAATCACCGTTTCCATGCAAGCCGTTCCCTTGAACCCATTCCCTGAACCCGTCTGGGACGACCATCCGGTTCGCCCAAACCAACAGCGCGCCACGGACCTTGATAGGGGCCCGTGGCGCGCGCCCACTGTTTCTAACGCGGTCCGCCGCGAGATGCTAGCGGCAACTGGTGCCGATGGCCCAGAAATCGTTCGCCTTCAGCGAAGCCCCGCCGACCAGCGCGCCGTCCACGTTCTCCACGGCCATCAGTTCGGCCGCGTTGTCCGGCTTCACCGAGCCGCCGTAGAGGATGCGCACGGCGTCCGGATCGGCGATCTTGCCGGCCAGTTCGGCGCGGATGTGGGCGTGCATGTCGCGCACGTCGGCCGGGGTCGCGGTCTTGCCGGTGCCGATGGCCCACACCGGCTCGTAGGCGATGACCGTGTTGGCGGAGGTGGCGCCCTGCGGGATGGAGCCCGTCAGCTGGGTCGAGACGACGGCGTTGGCCTGGCCGGCGTCGCGCTGGGCCTCCGTCTCGCCGACGCAGACGATGGCGACTAGCCCTTCGGCGTGCGCGGCGGCGGCCTTGGCGGCGATCTGCGCGTCGGATTCGCCGTGGTCGGCGCGGCGCTCCGAATGGCCGAGGATGACGAAGCCGCAGCCGGCGTCGACCAGCATCGCCGGGCTGACGTCGCCGGTGTGGGCGCCGGATTTCTTGGCGTGGCAGTCCTGCGCGCCGAGCGCCAGCGGGCTGTCCTTGATCGCCTCGCCGACCGGGAATAGCAGCGGGAAGGGCGGGCAGACCAGCATGTCGAAGGGCACCGCGCCGGCCCCCTTCAGCCGGCCGGCGAGGTCGGAGGCAAGGGCCAGCCCGTCGGCCTTCAGGCCGTTCATCTTCCAGTTTCCGGCGATCAGCTTGCGGCGTGCGGCCATGGCGGTTCGGTCCTCCGGCGATTGTTCGTTGTGGGTGGGTGTTCGAAGATCTGGTTGTTCGAAGATCCCGGCCCCTGTCTAGCAAGGAGGCGCCGCCATTTCCACCCATCCGACCGGCTGTCCAATCAGGAAAATGCCGGGGAAATGGGGTGTTGCCGGTCCTTCCCACCCTATCTATGATGCGCCGCCACCGGCCTGCCGGCCGCATTTCGCGCATTCAATCGGGTCCCATGCTCCAGTTCATCCGCACTTTCGCCGGTTCGTGGGTCGTCAAGATCCTGTTCGTGCTCCTGATCCTCAGCTTCGCCGTCTGGGGCATCGAAGACATGGTTCGCTCCGGCGGCGTCTCCAGCACCGTGGCCGAGGTCGGCAAGGTGGACATCGACCGCGCCGAGCTGGACCAGGAGTTCCGCCGCCAGATGGAGCGGCTGCGCCCCATGCTGGGCGGCAACCTGACGACCGAGCAGGCGCGCCAGTTCGGCCTGCTGGATCAGGCCATGTCGGCGCTGGTGCAGCGCGCGCTGTACGATCAGGCGGCCAGGGACATCGGCATATCCGTCGGGCCGGAGGTCGTGAAGCTGCGCATCGCCGAGGAGCCGGCCTTCCGCAACGAGACGGGGCAGTTCGACGCCAACCGATTCCGCGCCGTGCTGCGCGAGAACCAGCTGACCGAGGACGGCTACGTCTCCATCCTGCGCCGCGAGACCGGGCGCGAACTGGTGGCCGGCGCCGTCAGCTCGGGCGTCGCCGCACCCAAGCCGCTGGTGGACGACCTTTACCGTTTCCGGGGTGAGAAGCGCGTTGCCGAGGTGGCCACCCTGCCCAACGCCAGCATCGGCGACGTGGGCGTGCCGGACGACGCCGAGTTGACCCGCTATTACGAGGACCATCAGGTCCGCTTCACCGCCCCCGAATACCGCGCCCTCACCATCGCCCGCCTGTCGCCGGACGCGCTGGCCAAGGACGTGCAGATCCCCGACGACGAGCTGCGCGCCGCCTATGACGAGCGCACGGCCGAGTTCGGCACGCCGGAGCGCCGCAATGTCGAAATGGCGCTGGTCGACGACGAGGCGAAGGCCAAGCAGATCGCCGAGGCCGCCAAGACCAAGGGCCTGACCGCCGCCGCCAAGGACGCGGGCGTGGACACCATCACCATGGACGGCATCGCCCGCAACGACCTGCCGGAGCTGGGCGACGCCGCCTTCGCGCTGGCCCAGGGCGCGGTCGGCGAGCCGATCAAGACCGGGCTCGGCTGGCACGTCCTGTCGGTGACCGGCATCCAGCCCGGCACGACCAAGAGCTTCGACGAGGTGCGCGGCCAGCTGCTCGCCGAGTTGCAGAAGGACAAGGCGCTCGACGCCGTCTACTCCATCGCCAACCGGGTCGAGGATCAGCTGGCGAGCGGCGCCTCGCTGGACGAGGTGGCCCAGGCCCAGGGCCTGACGCTGTCCAAAATCGCCGCCGTGGACAGCAGCGGCAAGGCGCAGGACGGCAAGGACGCCGCCCCCGACAAGCCGCAGCTGGCGGAGGTGCTGAAGACCGCCTTCCAGCTGGCGCCGGGCGCCACCTCCACCCTGACCGAAGGGGCCAACAACCAGTTCTACGCCGTGCGCGTGGACGGCACGACGCCCGCCAAGGTGAAGCCGCTGGCCGACGTTCGCAACGAGGCGGTCGCCGGCTGGCAGGAGGAGAAGCGCGCCAAGCTCGCCGCCGCCAAGGCGGGCGAGATCGCCGGCCAGCTGAAGCTGGGCGCGGAGGGCGCCGCGCAGAACATCGCCGCCAAGGCGGGCGCCAGCTTCGCCATGACGGTTCCCTTCACCCGCGACGCCCGTTCCGTCGAAGGGCTGACCGCCGAGCTGGTGCGCAAGCTGTTCGACGCCAAGCCGGGCGATGTCGTCACCGGCGCCTCCGGCGACGCGCAGATCATCGCCCGCCTGAAGGAGGTCATCCCGGCCGACCCGGCGGCATCCGACGCCACCGTGGCGCAGGTGGAGAGCACGGTGGCCCAGGGCATGGGCAACGACATCATGGCGCAGTTCGCGAACGCCCTGCGCAGCCAATACCCGGTCGCGGTCCACCAGAACCGGATCGACCAGTTCTTCGCCGCCAACTGAGGTCTACAGCCGTGAAGGTGCACCCCGATTTCACCGCCTTCGACGTCGCCTACGCGGCCGGCAGGCCGCAGGTGGTGTGGACCACGCTGGTGAGCGATCTGGAGACGCCCGTCTCCGCCTACATGAAGCTGGCCGACGGCCGCCCCTTCGGCTTCCTGCTGGAGTCGGCGGAGCGCGGGGCCGGGTCGCGCCGCGACCGCTATTCGGTCATCGGCTTCAAGCCCGATCTGGTGTGGCGCTGCCGCCGCTCGCAGGCGGAGGTCAACCGCCGCGCCCTGCACGACCGCGACGCCTACGAGCCGGCCGGGGCGGCTCCGCTGGAGTCGCTGCGCGCGCTGATCAACGAAAGCCGCATCGACCTGCCGGACGACCTGCCGCCGATGGCCGCCGGCCTGTTCGGCTACATGACCTACGACATGGTGCGGCTGATGGAGCGGCTGCCGGACGACAATCCGGACGAGTTGAACATCCCCGACGCCATCCTGACCCGGCCGAGCATCGTCGCCATCTTCGACAGCCACACGGATTCGGTGACGCTGGTCACCCCGGTGTGGCCGGAAAGCGGCGTCGATTCCCGGGCCGCCCACGCCCGCGCCCGCGAACGCCTGACCGACGCGCTGGCCGATCTGGAACGCCCCCTTCCCTACCGGCGCGAGCCGCGCACGGAGGCGGGCCTGCCGCTCGCCTGGACCTCCAACACGACGCGCGAGGAGTATCACGCGATCGTGGAGCGGGCGAAGGACTACATCCGCGCCGGCGACATCTTCCAGGTCGTGCCGTCGCAGCGCATCCGCTTCCCCTTCAAGCCGTCGCCGCTGGCGCTGTACCGCACGCTGCGCCGCCTGAATCCGTCGCCCTTCCTGTTCCACTGCGACTTCGGCGAGCTGACCATCGTCGGCTCCAGCCCGGAAATCCTGGTGCGCGTGCGCGACGGCAAGGTGACGATCCGCCCCATCGCCGGCACCCGCAAGCGCGGCGCCACGCCGGAGGAGGACCAGGCGCTCGCCGACGATCTGCTGAGCGACCCGAAGGAGCTGGCCGAGCATCTGATGCTGCTGGACCTCGGCCGCAACGACGTGGGCCGCGTGGCGAAGGTCGGCACCGTCAAGGTGACGCAGAAGATGATCGTGGAGCTCTACAGCCACGTCATGCACATCGTCTCCAACGTCGAGGGCGAGCTTGACCCGCGCCACGACGCTCTCGACGCGCTGATCGCCGGCTTCCCGGCCGGCACGGTGTCGGGCGCGCCGAAGGTCCGTGCCATGGAGATCATCGACGAGCTTGAGAAGGCCCGGCGCGGCGTCTACGCCGGCTGCGTCGGCTATTTCGGCGCGTCGGGCGCCATGGACACCTGCATCGCGCTGCGCACCGCCGTGCTGAAGGATGGCATGATGTACGTCCAGGCCGGCGGCGGCGTGGTCGCCGACAGCGATCCCGAGGCCGAGTATCAGGAGACGGTCAACAAGGCCAAGGCCCTGATCCGCGCCGCCGAGGAAACGGTGCGCACGACCTCCACACGGTAAAGACAAGAAAGACACACGAAGCCCCGAAGACCCGATGGTGCGGAGCCCAGCCCTGCCGACGTCGCGTCTTCGAATGTTCGTGTAAAAACAATCGAGGAAACGCCCCCCTGATGCCGTTCGATGCGGTCCTGTTGCCGTTGCTGATCAAAGTCTCAGCGGCGGCCCTGGTCGTCGTGCTCGCGTCCATCGCGTCGGAAAAGGCCGGTCCCTTCTACGGCGGGATGATCTCCACCCTGCCGGTGTCCACCGGGCCGGCCTACGTGCTGCTCGCCATCGAGCACGACGACGCCTTCATCGCCGGAAGCACCCTGTCCAGCTTCGTGAGCAACGGGGCGATGATCCTGTTCCTGGCGGCGCTGGTGCGAATCGCGCCGCGTTGCGGCATGGCCGTCACGGTTCTGGTCTCGTCGGCGCTGTGGATCGGCATCGCCGTGGTTTTCCGCGCGGCGGCGGCGGAGTGGACGCTGCCCACCGCGATCCTGCTGAACCTCGCCTGCTACGGCTTCGCCTTCTGGCTGGTGCGCCAGCCCAGCGAGGATGGGCCGATGAAGAAGGCCCGGTCGCGCTGGTACGACATCCCGGCGCGGGCGGCGCTGGTCGGCGTGCTGGTCGCCACCGTGACCTCGCTCAGCCACGTCATCGGGCCGGCGGCGACGGGAATCGCGGCGATCTACCCCATCGCCTTGACCAGCCTGACCGTCATCCTGCACCAGCGGCTGGGCGGGGCCGCCGTCGCCGCCGCGATGCGCAGCGCGCTGATCACCAACCCCGGATTCGCCCTGTCCCTGCTGACCGCCCATCTGATGGCCGAACCGTTCGGCCGCGCGGCGGCGCTGAGCGCCGCGCTCGCCGTGTCGCTGGCCTGGGCGGGCGGCCTGCTGCTCTGGCGGGCGCGGCGGACGACCCAGGCGGCGTGACCAGTCAGGAGGCTTGGCCGGCGAAGTCGAAACCGGCGGCCTCGACGGCCTTCTTCACCGTGTCGGACGGCACGCCGCCGCCCACCGTGACGACTCCGGCCGTCAGGTCCACCGAGACCTCGGCGTTCGGGGCGGCCTTGGTGATCGCGTTGGTGACCGAACGGGCGCAACCGGAACAGGTCATGCCGTCCACCTTGTACGTCTCAGCCATTCCTCTCTCCTCTTTCAACCACCGGCTTGGCGGGCGCGCGCGATGGCGCTGACGGGAACCAGAACGAAACCTCGTTTCTGCACCTCGGGCATCCAGGAGGCCAGAGCCTCGATCGTCGCATCGTGCGGGTGGCCGATGGCGATCGCGAAGCCCTGGTGGCGCGCCACCTGCTCCGTCTTGGCGAGTTGGGCGCGCACCGAGGCGACGGTCATCTCGTTGTCCAGAAACACGTCACGCCCGACATGGGGCATCTTCAAGTCCTGCGCGATGGCCGGGCCGGTGGTCTTCGGCGTCGTCCGGCTGTCCAGCCACAGCAGGCCACGCCGGGCGATCTCCCCCAGCACCGGAGTCATGGCCGCGTGGTCGGCGGTGAAACGGCTGCCCATGTGGTTGTTCACGCCGACATAGCCGTCGAAGCTGTCCAGCGCCGCCTTGGCCCGCCGCAGGATTTCACCCTTGTCGAGCTTCACCAGCAGCGCACCGGGGCCGGGGTCGGCCGGCACGCTCGGTTCCATGGGGATGTGCAGCATCAGTTCATGCCCGGCGGTGCGGGCGGCGCGGGCCTGAGCGGGCAGATCCTGCGCGTAGGGAAGCCACGCCAGGGTCAGCGGCGCCGGCAAGGACGCCATGCGGGCCGAGCGTTTGCGGTCCACCCCCATGTCGTCGATGACGATGGCGATGGCCGGCTTGTCGGCGGGGATCTTCGCCGGAACCGCGTTCTTCTTCCACAGCGGCGTGCCGGCGGGCGCCTGCGCGGGCGGAGTCGGCACGCTCGGGACGGGTGGCGGCAGCATCGCCACGGCCGGCTTGGGCGGCGGTTCGGGAACGGCCGGCGGCGGCGGTGCCATCTCTTCCGCCGCGACTCCAGGCTCCGGTTCGGTGACGGCCGGAGGAGGCTCCGCGACGCTCGGCGCCGGGGGCAAGGGCTTGGGGGCCGGCGGAGTCGGGGTCGGAATTTGCGCCACCGTCTGTGGTGGCGTGTGCGGCGGCTCGGCCACCTGACGGCCGATCAGGAAGGTCGCGCCGAAGCCGACCGCGAAGACGACGGCGACCGCCGCCAGCGCCAGCAGAACAGGATTTGCGGATGCTTTCGGGGCCGCCGCCTTCCGGGGCTTGCGCGGCGTCTTGCTGGCCATGGGATGGCGTCTCGAACCCTGGTTTTCGCGTTGCGCGCAAGGTGGCACCCTCCGCACCGCCCTGCAACAGCCGAGCGGGGTGGAGAAGCACGCGAGCTGTGGCTATGCTGTGATCCATGCGAAGCCTGCTCGCCGCCATCGTCCTCCTGGCCGCCTCCACCGCCGTTGCGGCGGAGGTCCGCTGCCCGCCGAGCCTCGGCGTGCAGGGCCAGCCGGAGGCGCCCACGGGCTGGACGCCCTACCCGCGCAAGGACAGCCACGCTTTTTCCCGCGTGTCGCTGGTCGAGGGCGACCGGGCGAAGGAGATGGCCTCCCCCACCCCGGCGGCTCTGGCGCCGGAGCGCACTGTCCGACGCGGCCGGTCCGCGACTCACGTCTGGGACTTCATCGGCCCGCGCCGGGAGAACGTGTTCCTGGTCTGCCGCTACGCCGGCACGCAGGCGACGATCGCGCTCGACCTGCCGCGCGACGTGCGGCGCTGCGAGTTCACCTTTGAGACGGACGCGCGCGGCAACGCCGTGGACGATCCGCGCAAGGCTCCGCAGTTCCTCTGCCGCTGAAATGATGACCGCTGTTTTGGTGGCCGCTGCTTTGATGGCGGTGAGGCTGGAAATCCGCGGTGCCAGCCGCTAGGGTACGCCTCTTGGAACAAGGCCGGAACGATTGACCCCGTTCATCATGGCCGGACAAGCCTGGGGCGCCCGATGCTGCTGCTCATCGACAACTACGACAGCTTTACCTACAACCTCGTCCATTACCTGGGCGAGCTGGGCGCCGACGTGGACGTCCGCCGCAACGACAGCCTGACGGTGGAGGACGCGCTCGCGCTGAAGCCGCAGGGCATCGTCCTGTCCCCCGGCCCCCGCGATCCGGACAAGGCCGGCATCTGCCTGCCGCTGATCGACGCGGCGGCGAAGGCCGGCGTGCCGCTGATGGGCGTGTGCCTGGGCCATCAGGCCATTGGGCAGGCTTTCGGCGGCAAGGTGGTGCGCGCCCCGGTGCCGATGCACGGCAAGGTGGACAGCATGCGCCACGACGGGCGCGGCGTTCTGAAGGGCCTGCCCTCCCCGTTCCGGGCCACCCGCTACCATTCGCTGATCGTCGAGCGCTCCTCGCTGCCCTCCTGCCTGGAGGTGACGGGCGAGACCGAGGACGGCCTGATCATGGCGCTGTCCCACAAGGAGTTGCCGATCCACGGCGTCCAGTTCCACCCGGAGAGCATCGAGAGCGAGCACGGGCACAGGATCCTGGAAAACTTCCTGAACGCGACGCGCGCCCCGCTGGAGAACGCCGCATGAGCACGCCCGCGCACGGCGACCTCGCCGACATGAAGGCCATTCTCGCCAAGGTCGCGACCGGCGCCACGCTGACCGAGACGGAGGCGTCGCTCGCCTTCGACATCATCATGTCGGGCAACGCCACGCCCTCGCAGATGGGCGCCTTCCTCATGGCGCTGCGCGTGCGCGGCGAGACGGTGGACGAGATCACGGGTGCCGCCCGCGTCATGCGCGCCAAGGCGATCCCGGTGGAGGCGCCGGCCGGGACCATCGACACCTGCGGCACCGGCGGCGACGGTTCGGGCACCTACAACATCTCCACGGCGGCGGCGCTGGTCGTGTCCGCCTGCGGCGTGCCGGTCGCCAAGCACGGCAACCGCGCCATGTCCTCGAAGTCCGGGGCCGCCGACGTGCTGGGCGCGCTGGGGGTCAACCTCGACTGCGACATGGGGCTGGTCCGCAAGGCGCTGTGGGAGGCGAAGATCGGCTTCCTGATGGCGCCGCGCCACCACCTCGCCATGCGCAACGTCGGCCCGACCCGTGTGGAGCTGGGCACGCGCACCATCTTCAACCTGCTGGGTCCGCTGTCCAACCCGGCCGGCGCCAAGCGCCAGGTTCTGGGCGTCTACGCCCGGCAGTGGGTGGAGCCGCTGGCCCATGTGCTGAAGCGTCTGGGCTCGGAAGCCGCCTGGATCGTCCACGGTTCCGACGGGCTGGACGAGATCACCACCACCGGCCCGACCACCGTCGCCCAGCTGAAGGACGGCGAGGTCACCGTGTTCGAGGTGGAGCCCGAGCAGGCCGGCATCTTCCGCGCCCGCCCCGACGACCTGAAGGGCGGCGACGCCCAGGTCAACGCCGGGGCCATCCACGCGCTGTTCGACGGCGCGCACGGCCCCTACCGCGACATCGTCCTGCTGAACGCCGCCGCCGCGCTGGTCGTGGCCGGCAAGGCGGCCGACCTGAAGCAGGGCGTGGAGCGCGCCCGCCACGCCATCGACAGCGGCGGCGCCCGCGCCGCGCTTCAGCGCCTCGTCTCCATCACCAACGAACCGGTCGCCGCCTGACATGAGTGACGTCCTGACCAAGATCTGCGACGACAAGCGCGCGCTGGTCTCCGCCCGCAAATCCGCCCGCCCTCTGTCCGAGGTGGAGGCCGCCGCCCGCGAGGCCGGCCCGACGCGCGGCTTCATCCGGGCGCTCCGCGACACCGTCGAGAGCGGCCGCTACGGCCTGATCGCCGAGATCAAGAAGGCCAGCCCGTCCAAGGGCCTGATCCGCGCCGACTTCGACCCGCCGAATCTTGCCCGCGCCTACCGCGAGGGCGGGGCCACCTGCCTGTCGGTCCTGACGGACGAGCCCTATTTCCAGGGCAAGGACGAGTATCTGGTGGCCGCCCGCGCCGCCGTGGACCTGCCGGTGCTGCGCAAGGACTTCATGGTCGATCCCTACCAGATCGCCGAGGCCCGCGCGCTGGGCGCCGACTGCATCCTGATCATCATGGC
>JAEZID010000295.1 GCA_023416195.1 Pseudomonadota bacterium
CCAACGCGCTCGGCATGAAGGGCGCGGGCGAGGCCGGGGCCATCGGCGCGCCGCCCGCCGTCATCAACGCCATCGTGGACGCGCTGTCCGACTACGGCATCCAGCATGTGGACATGCCCGCCACGCCTCAGTCGGTCTGGCAGACCATTCAGACGCACCGGACGAAGCAGGCGGCAGAGTAGGAATCCGTTACGCCGCCGCGATGGTAAGGGCAGGCACGAAAGAGGGATGCGGGGGATGAGGGCGGACGAGAGCGGCGCCGGGAAAAACGGCAAAGGATGCGGCGGCCAGTGCGCCAACCAGCTTGGCTTCGACTTCACGATGGCGTTCCAGCCCATCGTCGACGTCGCGGCCGGCACCGTCTGGGCGCACGAGGCGCTGGTGCGCGGCAAGGAGGGCCAGGGCGCCGGCTGGATTCTGGGGCAGGTGACGGAAGACAACCGCTACGCCTTCGACCAGTCCTGCCGGATCAAGGCCATCGAACTGGCCGCGCACCTCGGCATGGGCAACGCGCGGTTGTCGATCAATTTCCTGCCCAACGCCGTCTACAAGGCCGAGACCTGCATCCGCGCCACGCTGGAGGCGGCAGCCCGCACCGGCTTCCCGCCCGACCGCATCGTCTTCGAGGTGACGGAGAACGAGCGCGTGGTGGACCGCGACCATCTGAAGAGCATCTTCCGCGAATACAAGCGGCAGGGCTTCCTGACCGCCATCGACGATTTCGGCGCCGGCTATTCCGGCCTGAATCTGCTGGCCGAGTTCCAACCGGACGTGATCAAGCTGGACATGGAACTGACGCGCGACATCGACCGAAATCAGGCCCGCCACAGCATCGTCAAGGCGATCCTCGGCGTCTGCCGGGATCTTGGGATCACCCCCGTGGCCGAAGGGGTGGAAACCCGGGAGGAGGCGCTCGCCCTGCGCGACCTCGGCATCACCCTGATGCAAGGCTATCTCTACGCCCGCCCGTCGCTGGAATCCCTGGTGACCGAACCGGCGCTGGGGACGGCGTAAAGGGTCATCCCCCGATCCAACGCGCCAGCGCGTAAGCGGCCCCCGCCGCCAGCCCGCCGACCGCCAGCGTCTGCGCGCCGGAGCGCAGCGCGCCCGTGCCCGTCAACCGCCCCTTGATGGCGCCGAAGACCGCCAGCGCCACCAGCGTCACCGCGATGGAGATTTGCAGCGCCGGAATCAGGTGGTCCAACAGGATGTAGGGCACCAACGGGATCAACCCGCCCACGACGTAGGCCCCGCCGATGGTCGCGGCGCTGGCCGGGGCACGGCGCGGGTTGGGCTCGTCCAGCCCAAGCTCGAACTTCATCATGAAGTCCACCCAGCGCTGCCGGTCGCTGGCGATGGCCGCCACCACGGAATCGAGTTGCGCGCCTTGCAGGCCATAGTCGCGGAAGATGGCCGCCACCTCGCGCCGTTCTTCCTCGGGCAATTCGTGCGTCTCGCGGATCTCGCGGGCGTATTCCGAGCGGTAATGCTCCGCGTCCGTGCGCGCCGCCAGATAGCCGCCGAGGCCCATGGCGATGGCCCCCGCCACGATCTCGGCCAGACCGGCGGTCACCACCAGCCCGGTGTCGTCCACCGCCCCCGCCAGGCCGGCGGCCAGCGCAAAAGGCACCGTCAGGCCGTCGGCCATGCCGATCACCACGTCGCGGACGGATTCGGATGCGGTGAAGTGGCGCTCGGTGTGCGGAACGGCAGGCATGGAGGCTCGCCTTTTTCAAGAGGTTGCTTCCCTGATACCGCAAACAGAAAAGCCGGAGCACTCCGCAAGCCGCGACCGATCACCGCGCCCGAACGGCCATATTCATAGAACGGCCAGGGTCATATAGGTCATGCCACCGCCATAGGAGGCCAGCTTGGCCGCCAGCGCCCCCTCGCCCGTCAGCGGCGTGAAGCCCTGCCGGTCCCAGTAGGCGCGCGCCTTCGGCGTGGAGGTCAGCGCCAGCCACGCGTACCCCCGTTCCGCCGCCAGCGCGCGTGCGCGCTCCAGCGCCATGCCCCCCAGCCCCAGCCCGCGCGCCCGGTCCAGCAGCGCCACGTCGTGCAGGTAAAGGCAGTCGGCGTCCCCCGGCAGGCTCCCCAGCGGCGAATCGAGCGGCGGCGGCGCGCCGATCCGGCCGGGATGCATCACCGCGTAGCCGACCGGCGCTCCGTCGTCCTCCGCCATCCAGCATCCCGCCGGGAACAGGGCGAGGCGCTCGGCGAAGACGTCGCGCTCCTCCGGGTAATCGGGGTGCACGGCCTCCGCGATGTCCATCACCGTGTCGAGGTCGGAGGACTTCATGGCCCGCCAGATCGCGTTCATCCGCATGCTCCTATGCCCATTGCTCTTTTCCAGGGCTTCCAGCCGGGCGGCCCGGCGCGCTATGGTCGATGTTCGACTCTCGTCCCTGGAGGAACCCATGACCGACGCCGCCGCCGTGGCGAGCCTTCTGCCCAAAGTGCGGACCATCGCGCACGAAGCCGGTCAGGTGATCCTGCGCTTTTACAACGGCGGCATCGACGCCGCCACCAAGGTCGACGGCAGCCCGGTCACCCAGGCCGACATCGCCGCCGAACATGTGATCGTCCCCGCCCTGCACCACATCGCCCCCGGCATCCCCGTGGTGTCGGAGGAAGCGGCGGCGACCGGGCACCGGCCGGACATTTCCGGCGGGCGCTTCTGGCTGGTCGATCCGCTCGACGGCACCAAGGAGTTCATCAGCCGCAACGGCGAGTTCACCGTGAACATCGCCCTGATCGAAGCCGGCCGCCCGGTGCTGGGCGTTGTCTACGCGCCGGCCACCGGCGACCTTTACGCCGCCGCCGGGCCGGGCACCGCCGTGCATTGGGTCGAGGGGCGGCACGACTACCCCATCAAGGTCCGCACGCCGCCCGCCGAAGGCTTGACCGTGGTCGCCAGCCGTTCCCACGGTTCCGGTGGCGATCTGGAGAATTTCCTCGCCCAATACACGGTCAAGGACCGGGTCAGCTGCGGCAGCTCGCTGAAGTTCTGCACGGTGGCGGCGGGCAAGGCCGACCTCTACCCGCGCTTCGGCCTGACCAGCGAATGGGACACCGCCGCCGGCCACGCCGTCCTCGCCGCCGCCGGCGGCCGGGTGGAGCAGCCGGACGGCTCGCCGCTCGTCTATGGCAAGGACGACATCCTCAACCCCTTCTTCATCGCCTACGGGTGGTGACGCGCGGATGGTGAGTTCCCTGTGTGAGGCGGCCGTCGCGGTGCTGACCACCGCGGCGCCGCTCGACAAGGTGCGGCTGACGCAAGAGTACGCCGCCGCGTGGCGCGAGGGCCGCATCGCCGAGTTCGGCAGCCTGCCCCCACCCGAGCGCCCCGCCCGTCCCGAGCGTCCCGAACTGAAGCTGCCCCGCGACATGCCCAAGCGCGGGCGCGGCGGCAGCGCGCAGAACCGCGTCGCCCTGCTGCACGCGCTGGCGCACATCGAGCTGAACGCCATCGACCTCGCCTGGGACATCGTCTGCCGCTTCGTCGGCGAGGGGATGCCCAAGGGCTTCACCGACGATTGGGTCCAGGTTGCCGACGACGAGGCCAGGCACTTCCTGATGCTGGAAGAGCGGCTGAACCAGCTGGGCGCGAGCTATGGCGACCTGCCGGCCCATGACGGGCTGTGGCAGGCGGCGACCACCACCGCGCACGACCTCGCCGCCCGGCTGGCGGTGGTGCCGATGGTGCTGGAGGCGCGCGGCCTGGACGTCACCCCCGACACCGTCCGCCGCCTGCGCGAGTTCGGCGACGAGGACAGCGCCGGCCTGCTTCAGATCATCCACGACGAGGAAATCACCCACGTCGCCGCCGGCCGCCGCTGGTTCGGCCACCTCTGCGCCAAGCGCGGGGTGGAACCGGTGGACGCGTGGCAGGACTTGGTGAAGCGGTATTTCCGGGGCGGCCTGAAAAGGCCCTTCAATCTGGACAGCCGGCAGGCCGCGGATTTCGGGCCGGAGTTCTACGAGCCGATTGCGGAGTGAGGAGCGCGGTTGCCCCCTCCCCTCCCATGCTTCGCATGGGCCCCTTCCCTCCCCCGCTTCGCGGGAGAGGGGGAAGACGGCGGCAGTCCCCTCTCCCGCGTAGCGGGGGAGGGTTAGGGAGGGGGCAAAACGCCCCCTATTCCAACACCAGCAACGGCCGGAACACCTCCTCCAAGCTGGTCTGGTGACACCCCGCCTTCACTGGATTCCACGGCGTGACGTTCGTCGCACGGATCAACTTCCGCGCCACGCGCCCGTCATCCACATCGAAATCCAGCACGTTCAGCGCCGCGAAGTCCTGCTCGAACGCGCCGAGCGCGCCCAGCCCGGCCCCGCAGGCCCAGGACAGCAGCAGCCGGTTCACCCCGTCGTGCGCGACCAGCAGCAGTTGCGTCCAGCCGGGTTCCGCCAACAGCGCCTCGAACGTCGCGACGACGCGCGCCTGCACCTCCTCAAAGGCGTCGCCGCCGGCGAACCGCGCCCCCGGAGCGGTCGCCGTCTCGAACCCGTAGACGTACGCGGCCTCGCGCTCCTCGCGCGGGATCAGGCGGAAACGGCCGGCGCGGATCTCCAGAAAGCCCGGCGCCTCCTCCACGTCCAAGCCGCGCCCGGCGACCGCCAGTTCCGCCGTCTCGCGCGTGCGCGGCAGGCCGGAGCAGAGCACGCGGTCCAGCGGCACCGCCGCCAGCGCATCCCCCGCCGCGCGGGCCTGCGCCCGCCCTTCCTCCGTCAGTCCGGCGAGCTTCGGGTTCAGCGGCTGCCCGGCCTCGTCGTAATAGGCCACCTGCCCGTGCCGCATCAGATAAACGCGGCGGCGGCAGCGCGTGCC
>JAEZID010000324.1 GCA_023416195.1 Pseudomonadota bacterium
CTTTGGACCCTCGGACGGCGCTCAATCGCACCGCGTCGGATCGACATCCCAGCGGTAACATCCCAGCGGTAGGGCGCCGTCACGGGATGACCGGCAGGATCAAGCGCGACGGGTGCGCGGAGTCACGATAGATCTTGTGGCTCACGGCACGGCCGCTCGGCAGGTGGTAGCTGTCGGGCGGCAGCAGGGCGGCGTGCGAGTCGGTGAAGGACTCGTTGCAGGACAGATCAAGCTCCAACCGATGGCCGGGCTTGAACTGGTTGGAGAAGGGATACAGCAGGATCGCGTATTCGATGATCTCGCCCGGCGGCACCGGCACGGCGCGGGTGTGCGGGTGGAAGGGCGCGTCGGGACGCGACTTCTCCGGATCCAGCTCGCGGTGCGACGCCTTCAGATAGCCCGAGGTGACCAGCTGGCGGGCACCGTTGGGAGCGACGTCGTACAGCTTGGCGATCAGGTTGGTATCGTCGCTGTCGATGGACACGAAGACGTTCAGGGCGCCCGACCCGGTCATCTCGACCGGCTCCTCGAAGGCGGGCGAGGTCCAGCGCAGCGTCTCCACCGTCGAGGTCACGGTCATCGGCGCCTGATAGAAGCCGTCGGGCGGCGCGCTGGCGGTCGGCAGGGCTTCGGAGGTGCGCGACAGACGGCCGCGCGGACGCAGATAGAATTCGGTCAGCTGGCGCTCGGGCAGCGGCCACTGGTCGGCCTGCCGCCACGCGCGCTTGCCCTCGACGAAGACGTTGACCGGCGGCTCGTCCATGATGCCGTTGTCGATGCCCTTCAGCCAGTAGTCGTACCAGCGGAACATCTCCTCGTGGGACTCGTGGTAGGGCCGCTCCTGCATCGGCGGCAGCGGCTGGAGGTCCAGCTTCTTCGGCCCCTTCAGCGCGTGGTAGGTGTTGATGTGGCCCTCGACGGTCCAGCCGCGCCCCCACTTGGTCTGGATGTAGGTCGGGATGGTGACGGTGTGGGCCTTGGCCAGCGGCGCGTTCTCTTCATAGAAGGGCCCGTTGGTCGGGTTCATCACGAAGTCGAAATACAGCTCGCGCGTCTTGGGGTAGTTGACCAGATGCACGAGGTTCGGCCAGTTGGCGATGTCGGGATCGGCCAGCCGCTCGGCGACGCGGGCCTTCAGCTCCTCCGGCGGGGTGTCGCGCAGCGTGCGCGAGACGACCTCGCGCACGGCGATGCCGCTGTCGCCGCCGCGCCCCTCGCGCGAGGCGCGCGGCATGAACCACAGGATGCCACCGTGATAGGCCAGCTCGTACAGGTCGAAATGGCCGCCGTTGCAGAAGATCGCCTTCAGGTGCGGCGGGTTCTCGGCGGCGCCCAGGATCTGAACGGAGGCGTAGTAGGAGATGCCGACCATGCCGACGTTGCCGCTGCACCAGGGCTGGGCGGCGATCCATTCCACGAGGTCGTAGATGTCCTGCCCCTCGCCGTGGCCGCCGGTGTTGTAGTTGCCGCACAGCTCGCCCTCGGACTGGCCGGTGCCGCGGACGTCGGCGATGATGTGGGCGTAGCCGTTCGCGACGATGCGGCGGATGTCGCCGGCCTCGATGCAGCCATCCCACAGCGGGCTCGGACGCGCCTGCGGCGGCAGCGTCAGCGACAGCGCCTGGAGTTCCTTGCCGTAGGGGCCGAGCGCCAGCAGCGCCGGGACCTTCTCGGCGCCCTCGGGGCGGTACACGTCGGTGGCGATGCGCACGCCGTCGCGCATGGTGACGAAAACGTCCTTCTCGACGATCATCGCGTCGGCCGCGGCGTCGGTGTTCTGTGCCGTCATAACAATATGCTCCCATCGGCTTCCGCTTCGGCGAAGCCGTCGTTTGAAATAGAAAGGCTGAAAGACGTCAGTCCTCGAGAACGATCCAGTTTTCCGCCGCGATGGACACCTTCACCCGGTCGCCGGCCGAGAACAGCAGGCGCGAGGTGGCGTGGGCCGGCAGGACGGTTTCGCCGACGCGCACCACATATTCGAGCATCCGCCCCGAGAAGAGGCGCGAGACGATGGTGGCGTCCAGGCCGTCCGGCAACTCGTCGGCGGTGCCGATGTGAACGTGCTCCGGCCGCACCGCCAGGGTGTGCGCCGACGCCTCGCCATAGCGGCGCTGCGTCGTGACCACGGTGCCGAGCGCGGTGGAGAAGACCGCGCCCCGCTCCTCGTCGCGCTCGAAACGGGCCGGCAGGAACGTCGCCTGGCCAAGGAACTCGGCGGTGAAGCGGTGGCGCGGACGCAGGTAAAGCTCCGCCGGGTTGCCGAGTTCGATCAGCTCGCCCGCGCGCATCAGGGCGACGCGGTCGGACATCGACATCGCCTCGTCCTGGTCGTGCGTCACGTAGATCGCCGTGGTGTCGATCCGCTGCTGCAATTCGCGCAGTTCGACGCGCATCTGGTCGCGCAGCTTGGCGTCCAGGTTCGACAGCGGCTCGTCCAGCAGGATCAGCTTGGCGTTCTTGACCAGCGCGCGGGCCAGCGCGACGCGCTGCTGCTGGCCGCCAGACAGCATCGTCGCCGAGCGGTCGGCGTAGGGCTCCAGCCCGACCATCGCCAGCGCCTTGCGCACCCGCTCGTCGCGCTCGGCCCGGCCGACGCGGGCCATCTCCAGCGGGAAGGCGACGTTCTGCGCGACCGTCATGTGCGGCCACACCGCGTAGGACTGGAAGACCATGGCGATGTCGCGCTTCTCGGTCGGCACGCTCGCCCCATCCTTGAAGACGCTGATGCCCTGGATGGCGATGCGGCCCGTGTCCGGGTTCTCCAGGCCGGCGATGCTGCGCAGGCAGGTGGTCTTCCCGCAGCCCGAAGGCCCCAGCAGCGTGAAGAACTCGCCCCGCCCCACCGAGAGGGAGACGCCCTTCAGGGCGTGGTGGGACAGGTCCCCCGACCGGTAGGTGAGCTGAAGGTTATCGACCTCAAGCATGGACTTTCTCTCTTCCTGAGGGCGTCAACGGGGCTCGGCCGGAGCGGCGGCGGCCCTGGCGGCGGCCTCTTTGGCGGCCGCCTTGTCCTCCAGGTTCAGGCCGGCCGACCCCCAGTCGGTGCGGGCGACGTCGGTGATGACGATCTGGACGGAGCTGTCGTTGCACCCGATGGCGCGGGCGGTCTCCCGCGTGAGGGAGGCGATCAGGTCGCGCTTCTGGTCCAGGCTGCGGCCTTCGGTCAGCATGACGTGGATGAAGGGCATGGGGATCTCCCTAAGACTCAGTTCGTGGCGGTGCGCGTGGTCAGGCGGGAGACCACTTGCCAGAGAAGAAGCAGGCTGGAGGTGCCGACGATCAGCCAGATGCCGATCGCGGCGGAGCGGGTGACGTCGCCGCCGGCCCAGGCGTCCCACAGCAGGGTGGTGACGACCGAGTTGTCGTAGCCTTGCAGCATCAGCGCGGTGGACAGCTCGCGCAGGGAGTGCGAGGCGACCCAGACCCAGACGCCGAGCAGGGCCGGCAGCACGATCGGCAGGGTGATGCGCAGCATGACCTTGGCCGGCGAAGCGCCCGAGGTGCGCCCGGCCTCCTCCAGCTCGTTGTGGAGTTGCAGCATCACGTTCCCGGCCAGACGCGCGCCGTAGGGCAGATACTGCGTCAGGTAGCCGGCGACGATGATCCAGATGGTGCCGTAGATCGGGACGGCGCTGCCGAGGGCGAGATAGACGTAGATCAGGGCGACGCCGATCATCACGCCCGGAATGGCCAGCGGGATGAAGGCCAGGTTGTCGATGACGACACGCCCCGGCAAACGGCTGCGCACCACCATCCAGGAGACCAGCCCGCCGATGATCGTCACCAGCGTCGCCGCGACCACCGCCACGGTCAGCGAGTTGGCGACCGAACCGACGAAGGCGTCGCTCTCGAACAGGCCGGCGTGGTTCTCCAGCGTCAGCAGGCCGAAGCTGTCCATGGTCGGAGCGGTCGGATAGGGCAGAAGGCTCATCCAGGCCAGCACGCCGAGCGGCAGCAGCAGCGCCACCAGCACATACAGGCCGAGCAGACCGGCGACGGCCCACTTCCAGCCTCCCAGACGGTACATGCGCGGCCGGAAGGCCTTGCCGGTCACCGTCACGAAGCGGCGCGACTGCGCGGTCATGCGCCGGTAGGCCCAGCCCATCGCCAGCAGCATCACCAGGAACAGCATGGCCAGCGCGCTAACCTCGCCGTAGAGCGGCGCGCCGGTCGGCGAGTTGTTCATCAGGTAGAAGACGCGGGTGCTGAGCACGTAGATCCGCGACGGCATGCCCAGCGCGCCGGGAATGTCGAACAGCACGAAGCAGGCGATCAGGATGATGATGCCGGCGGTCGCCAGCGCCGGGGCGATCATCGGCAGGACGGTGCGCGTCACCGTCTTCAGGAAGCCGGCGCCGCAGGTGCGCGCCGCCTCCTCCAGGCTGGGGTCGAGGTTGCGCAGGGTCGGCGCGATGATGAGGAAGGCGGTCGGCACCAGGGACAGACCCTGGATCAGGATCATCCCCGCCATGGTGTAGGGGTTCAGCAGCGGCCCGTCGATGAAGGGCCGCAGCATCTGGTTGATCAGGCCGTTGCGCGGGTTCCCCAGCAGCGCCCAGCCGAGGGCCAGCAGCAGCGGGGGAATCGCGATCGGGATCAGCACCATGATCCGGAACAGGACGCGGCCGGGCACGTCCGTCCGCTCCAGAACCCAGGCCAGAAGAAGCGCCGTGGACACCGCGATGGCCGTCGCCCCGACGGCGAACACCACCGTGTTGGACAGCAGGCTGAGGAACTCGACATTGCCGTAGGCCTTGGCGTAGTTCCCGAGCGTCCAGCCGTCATCCAGCGGGAAGCCGGTCGGCCGCAGGCTGCTGATGATGAGCGCCGCCAGGGGGGCGACGACGAGATAGGCGAGGATGGAGCCGAGCGCGAGCGTCGGCATCCATTCCCTCCACCCCCGGCCACTCCGGCGGACGGGCGCCGCCGAAACGGGGGAATGCGTCGCGATGTCTGCGGGCATGATGGTCGCTTACTTGGCCAGCAGGGCGTTGTACGCTTCGTAGATGCGCGCGTACTCGTCGTAGCGGGACAGCGGGATCTCGGCGATTTCCTTGCCGGCGGCCATCTTGCCATAGTTGGTCTCCGGAACGCGCAGGTTGCCCCGGCCGGTGGCCCCCTCGTAGGCCAGCGCGCCTTCGGTGGTGGTCAGCCAGGCGGCGAGCAGCTTGCCGCCGTCCGGGTTCTTACCGCCCTTGGGGACGAAGGTGTAGATGGTGGTGACCGGGATCGGGTCCGGGATCACCAGGCTGATCGGGCCGCCCTTGCGGACGGTCGGCAGCGTGGCGTGCGCCGCGCCCCAGCCCACGGCCAGCTCGCCCGACGCCATCGACTGGACCATCGGGAAGGAGCTGGGGAACAGCATGGGGTTCTGCTGCTTGAGCTTCTCGATGTAGGCGGTGGTCTTCTCCTCGCCCCACACGGCCGACAGCGAGGTCTCGGACTCCGACCGGTTCCACAGGCCGATGCGGCCCTTCCAGCGCGGATCCAGCAGGGCCTCGAAGGTCTTCGGGGCGTCCGCCTCCTTCACCGCCTTGTTGTTGTAGATGATGACGTAGGC
>JAEZID010000345.1 GCA_023416195.1 Pseudomonadota bacterium
GCGCGGCACCACGACGGTCAGCAGGCCGGGCAGGCGCGGGGCCAGCGTTTCGTGCACGGAGGCCGCGATCTCGTCCTCGCCGGGGTGGGAGCTGGCGAGCAGCCACAGCGGCCGGCCGCCGCGCGCCGCCTCCAGCGCCGCGATCTGGTCGGCCGGGGCGGGCGGCGGTTCGGCGGAGAATTTCAGGTTGCCGACGCTGGCGACGCCCCGCGCGCCCAGCCGGCGCAGCCGTTCCCCGTCGCCCTCGGTCTGGGCCAGCGTGATCTGGAAGGTGGACAGCAGCGGCCCGATCAGCCCCGAGGCGTAGCGCCAGCGCGCGAAGGAGCGTTCCGACATGCGCGCGTTGACCAGCGCCGCCGGAATGCCGCGCGCCCGGATGGCCGCCAGCAGGTTCGGCCAGATCTCCGACTCGGTCCACAGCACCATGTCCGGCCGCCAGTGGTCGAGGAAGCGGTTCACCGCCCCCGGCAAATCCACCGGCACATACTGGTGGATGGCCCGCTCCGGCAGGCGCCGCGCCATCAGCTCCGCCGAGGTGACGGTGCCCGTGGTCATCAGCACGGTCAGGCCCGGTTCCCGCTCCAGCAGTTTCGTCACCAGCACCAGGACCGAGTTCGCCTCGCCCACGCTGGCCGCGTGAATCCAGGCGAGCCGCCCGGCGGGCCGGGGCCGCGAGGGCGCGCCGAAGCGCTCCGCCTGACGGACGGGGTCTTCCTTGCCGGCGGCGCGGCGGCGGTCGAGGTAAAGGCGCACCGCCGGCCCGGCGACGGTCGTCAGGCCGCGGTAGAGGGACTGAAGCATACGGGGCGAAACGTCATCCAGCAAAGCCAACGCGGCGGTTTCCCGGCCGCGGCACGCGCGCACCTTAGCACGGGCGGTCGTGGCGGAGGTATGGCTTTGCATGGCCGGGAACCGAACGGCCCGGAAGCGAACGGCGCGGCCCTGATATCCCTTCCTTGCAACAGGACGGCGGCGAACCGCCCGACTAAATCGATTGGAGTATTGCGCGGCGCGCATCGGACGGTTTTGCCTTGGGCTTGGCCGCAGAACACAGCCTGGGAAGGGAGAGAGGCAACCATGCGTAGGTATCGGATCGTGGGCGCCGCGCTGGCGGCGCTGCTGCTGGCGGGGCCGGCGCTGGCGGAGAAGCCGGACTGGGCCGGCGGCGGCCAGGGTGGAGGGCACGGCGCCGGCCACGGCAAGGAAAAGCACAGGGAAAACGGCAAAGGCAACGGTAATGGCAACGGTAATGGGTCGGGCGGCGGGGCCGTCACCGTCACCCGCACCGACGTGGAGGTGATCCGGCAGTATTTTGTCGGCCATCCGGTCGGCGTGTCGTCGCTGCCGCCGGGCATCGCGAAGAAGCTCGCGCGCGGCAAGCCGCTGCCGCCGGGCATCGCCAAGACGATGGCGCCCATCGAACTGCGCCAGCGCGTCCCCGCCTGCATGAACGGCTGGGAATGCATCCTGGCCGGCGCCGACATGCTGATCCTCGACGCGGTGCACGGCACCATCGCGGACATCGTCCGTGGGGTCGTCCGCTGACCCGAAAGCGGGTTGTCGAAAGAGTTATGGATGAAAAGGCGGCCTGGGGTGTTCGTGCACATGGGAATCACCCCGCACGCGAACCGCCGAAACGCGGAGGAACCATCATGGCCCTGTCGGCCCGTCGACTCATCGCCGCCGTGCTCGGCATGCTCCTGGTCTCGTCCCCGGCGCTCGCCGACCGGGACAAGCACCACAAGTGGGATCGCCACGGCGGCGACCACCACAAGCACGGCAAGCACAAACACAAGCATCACCACGGCCACCCTGGCCCCGTGGTGATCTACGAGCCGCCCCGCCATTATCACCAGCCCCGCCCCGTGATCGTGGAGCGCCGGGTGGTGCCGGTCTACCCACGGGTCGAGCGGCGAGTCGTCTACGACTACTTCGCGGTGGAGCACTACCGCCCGGTCGGCCTGCCGCCGGGCATCGCCAAGAAGATCCGCCGGGGCCATCCGCTGCCGTCCGAGGTGATCTACCAGCCGGTTCCGGTGGCGCTGGTGCAGCGGGTGCCGGCCTGCATGAACGGCTGGCAGTGCATCATGGCCGGCGCCGACATGCTGATCCTGGACGCCGTGCACGGCACCGTGCACGACATCATCCGGGGCGTCGTGCGCTAAACGCGCGGGGAGAGGCGCCGGCGGGCGCCCCTCCCCGTCCGGGCTCACAGGCCCGCGATGGTCATGCCGTCGATGCGCACGGTCGGGGCGTCCATGCCGAAGCGCAGCTCCAGGTCGCTCGCCGGCTCCATGTTCAGGAACATGTCCTTCAGGTTGCCGGCGATGGTCAGCTCGGTCACCGGATAGACGATCCGGCCCTTCTCGATCCAGAAGCCGCCGGCGCCCCGGCTGTAGTCGCCGGTCACGCCGTTGACGCCCATGCCCATCAGCTCGGTGACGTAGAAACCGTCCTCGATTTCGGCCAGCAGCTCGTCGCGGCTGCGCTTGCCGGCGACCATGTAGACGTTGGCCGGCGCCGGACCCGGCGGGCCGGAGGTGCCGCGCGCCGCGTGGCCGGTGGTGCTCAGGCCAAGCTGCCGCGCCGAACGCAGGTCGAGCAGCCAGGTGGTCAGCCGGCCGTCCTCGATCAGGTTGCGCCGGGTGGTCGCCACGCCTTCGGCGTCGAAGGGGCGGGAACGCAGGCCGCGCTTCACATGCGGGTCGTCCACGATGGTGACGCCCTCGGCGAAGATGCGCTGGCCCATCCTGTCCTTCAGGAAGCTGGTGCCGCGCGCGATGCTCGGCCCGCTGATGGCGCCGGTCAGGTGGCCGAGCAGCCCGCGCGAGACGCGCGGGTCGAACACCACCGGCACCTTGCAGCTCTTGACCCGGCGCGGGTTCAGGCGGCGCACGGCGCGCTCGCCGGCCTCGCGCCCGATCTCGGATGCGGCGCGCAGGTCGGACCCGTAGACCTTGCTGTCGTAGTCGTAGTCGCGCTCCATCCCCGTGCCCGTCCCGGCCAGAACGGAGACCGACAGGGACTGCCGCGACACGCCGTAGCTGCCGGCGAAGCCGTTCGACGCGGCGATGGCGATGGTGGAGCGGCTCCACCCCGCGTCGCCGCCTTCGGAGTTGGTGACGCCCTCGACCGCCAGCGCGCTTTCCTCGGCGATGCGGGCGCGCTCGATCAGCAGCTCGGTCGCCGGCTCCTCCGGGTCGAGCACGTCGAGGTCGGGGAAGGTGCGGGCCAGCTGCTCGGGGTCGGCGAGGCCGGTGAAGGGATCCTCCGGCACCACGCGGGCCATGGCGACGGCGCGCTCCACCAGCTCGTCCAGCGCCTTGGCGCTGCGGTCGGTGGAGGAGACGATGGCCTGCCGCTTGCCGACGAAGACGCGCAGGCCGAGGTCGCCCGATTCGGACCGCTCCAGCTTTTCCGCCTTGCCGAGCCGCTGGCTCAGCGACACCGACGCGCTGTCGAACAGCACGGCGTCGGCGGCGTCGGCCCCGGCGCGCCTGGCCTTGGCGATCAGGTCTTCCAGCAGGTTCAGAACGTCGGGCTGGTGGGCAGGCTGCGAGGTGGTCGAAACGGGCATCAAGGCTCTCCGCGAGGTCTCCGGCCTGTCTAACAAATCCAGGCCACCAAGCAAATGGGGGCGCCGGGCGTAAGAGGAAGGGTCATATCGCCTCAGGCGCCGTCTCGGGGGCCGCCTGGGGGGCGCCGCCGGGCGTAGGCGAAGGCGGCGAAGGCCGCGACGTTCGCCACCACCATGCCGACGGCCATCGTGTAGGGCTCCCCCGCGCGCAGGGCGCCGACGCCGGCCGAGACCGCCGCCCCCAGCCCCATCTGGAGGAAGCCCAGCAGGCCCGACGCGGTGCCGGCCAGCCGGGGTTCCGCGCTGACGGCGGCCGTCATGGATGTCGGCATGACCAGCCCGTTGCCCAGGCACATGACGGTGGCCGGCAGGTACAGCGACCAGACCGAAAAGACACCGGCCGGAAGCAGGGCCAGCGTGACCACCGGCCCGGCCAGCGACAGCACCATGCCGACCAGCATCAACCGTTCCGCCGACACGCGGCCGATCAGCCGCGACACCAGGATATTGCCGGCCATGTAGCCCACGGACAGCAGGACGAACAGCAGCCCGTATTCGCTGGGCGACCGCCCCAGCATCTCCACGGTGGCGTAGGGCGCGCCGGCCAGGAAGGCGAAGAAGCTCGCCGAGCTTAGAGTCGACAGCAGCGCGTAACCGAGGAACTGCGGCTTGGCCAGCAGCCCCCGGTAGGCCTGGACCAGCGCCATCGGGCCGGGCAGGGGGGTGGGCTCGTTGTGCGTTTCCGGCAGCGCCTTCAGGCCGGCGGCCAGCACCAGCGCGCCGAAGGCGGCGATCAGGATGAAACCCGCGCGCCAGCCGGCCCATTCCTCCAGGAAACCGCCGATGACCGGGCCGACCATGGGCGCCACCGCCATACCGGCGATGACGGCGGCCAGCACGCGGGTCGCCTGATCGCGGTCCCAGGCGTCGCGGACGATGGCGCGGGCGATCACCATGCCGGCGCAGCCGCCGAGCGCCTGTACGACGCGGCCGGCGATCAGAGCGACGATGCCCGTCGCCAGCGCGCAGGCCGCGCTCGCCCCCAGATAGAGCGCGATCCCGGCCAGCAGCACCGGCCGCCGCCCGAACCGGTCGGACAGCGGCCCGTAGACCAGCTGCCCGACCGCCACGCCGATCAGGTACAGCGACAGGGTCAGCTGCACCGTGGCGTGGTCGGTGCCGAACACGGCCACCAGACCCGGCATGCTGGGCACGAACAGGTTGAGCGCCAGCGGGCCGGTCGCCGTGGCGGCGACCAGCAGCCAGACGGGCGGCCGACGATTGGAAAGGGACATGAAAACCAAAAGGCAGCGTGCGGGGAGGCTGGAGCCTACCCGCACGTCGCAGCGTTCAGAAGCCGTATTTCCGAAACCCTTCCTTGTGCGGATCGGGCCGTTACGCCAGCCGGCGCGGCGCCGAACGCTCGATTGCCGGGAGCTTCAGGGCAAAGGCGCCGTCGCCCAGCAGGGCCTGCACGCCGAGCAGCACGGTCCAGAAGACCGGGAACTCCCAACCGCCGTCGGGCGCGGAGAACAGCCAGCCGTTGCCGATGTGCTGCAACGTGGCGCCGATCATGATCGGCAGCAGGGCCAGCGCGATCCAGCGGGTGTAAACACCGGCGATCAGCAGCAGGCCGCCGCCGATCTCGCTCAGGATGACGAGGTACGCGAAGAAGCCCGGATAACCGATGCTCTCGAAATAGGCGGCGGTGCCGGACACGCCGAAGGTGAAGACCTTCAGCAGCAGCCCGTGGGCGATGAACAGAAGGCCCAGGCTGACGCGGAGAATGAGGGCGGCATAGGGAGCGGTGCGGTTGTCGATCATGGCGTGGTCTCCTTGTCCCGAAGGATGGCCCCAGCAGGTTGATCAGGGGCCGGTTCGTCTGAGGACAAAGATAGCTATGTCGGCGTTCGGGATAATCACCGATAATGGAGATTGGTTGTTGCTGGCGGAAGGACGATTGTCCCTCTCCCGGCGGGGCTGGAAGAGGGGAAAATTCACGCCAGAAAAGCGTTTGCCGGATCGTAGCGGGACGGCAGCGCGAACAGGTCCGCGTCAACGCCGCCGCCCTTCAGCCGCCCCTCGCCAGGGCTGTCGTAGACCACCAGCAGCATCGGCGCGGCCCCGGCCCGCTCGATCCGCGCAAACCCTTCGGCGTGGTCGAAGCCCTCCCCGAAGGGCACATCCAGCAACCGGATCAGCCGGTCGCGCGGAACGATGGTTTCCTCGGCGGCGCCCAGCGCGCCGGTCCAACGCCACACCGTCACCGGCCCATCCAGGTCCATGGTCGGCCCGGCCAGGATCACCAGATCCTCGCCGTCGAAGGCCAGCTCCCGGATGCCGAGCCCGTCCAGATCGACGAAATGCTTGCGGTACTTCTCGCCGCCGCTCCCGATCCGCCGCAGCTTCAACCGGTCGGGACGGTTCGGGTCCTCGGTGACCTGAAGTTCCAGAACGCAGGCCCAGCCGCGCAGCACCGGCCCGCGCAGGCCCAGGAACACGCGATCGCCGTGCGCCGCGATGCCTTCGATATCGAAGCCGTTCTCCTTGGCCGGCACGCCGACGAAGCGGGCCAGATGCTCGTCCGTCTTCAGCGCTTTGGTCAGCGCGTTGCCGCGATCGCGGAACTTCAGGCAGCGCGCCTTGCGGTCGCCGTCCTCGCGCACGGGGCTTTGCAACCCGTCCGCTCCGGCCCGCAGCGGAATCCGTCCCAAAAGGAAGCGGTTCGGGTCGCATCGCACCTCGGTCAGGCGTTTCAGCGCCTCGGCGGCATCCGTGCCCTTCCCGGGTTTCTCCCGCGCCAGACTGTGCGAGCCGACGACCCACAGCCAGCCGTTCCCGGCGCTCAGCCCCTCGATGTCCGCCTCGTCCTCGTCGCCCTTGGCCGGGAGATCGAAAAAGTCCCGGAGCGGAAAGGCGGCATCCTCGCTGTAGGAATTGCCGCCATCGGCGGTCACCAGCCGCACCACCTCCGCCCCCTCGTCCGACGCCGCGAACAGGACGCTGCCGACGCGCTCGACGGCCGACAGATCCTCGGCCGTCGTGCCGCCGGACCGGAAAGTCAGGCGAACGGTGCTGAGCGGCTTGGCGGTTTCGCGCGGCATGGGCCCTCCCTGGTCATCGGATCGGGATCATTTCCAGATCGGCGTGCCGCTGCCCGGCAGGCCGTAGGACGCCCATTTGCGCGAGACCTCGTCCACCACGTCCTGGTCCATGCGGATCTTCTGGCCCCACTCGCGCTTGGTCTCCGGCGGCCATTTGTTGGTGGCGTCCAGCCCGACCTTGCCGCCGAGGCCCGATTCCGGGCTGGCGAAGTCCAGATAGTCGATGGGCGTGCCTTCGATAACGGTGATGTCGCGCGCCGGGTCCATGCGGGTGGACATCGCCCACATCACGTCCTTCCAGTTCCGCGCGTCGATGTCGTCGTCCACGACGATCACCCACTTCGTGTACATGAACTGGCGCAGGAACGACCACACGCCCATCATCACGCGCTTGGCGTGGCCCGGATAGGCCTTCTTCATGCTGACCACCGCGATGCGGTAGGAGCAGCCCTCCGGCGGCAGCCAGAAATCGACGATTTCCGGGAACTGCTGGGTCAGCAGGGGGATGAACACCTCGTTCAGCGCCTCGCCCAGCACCGAGGGCTCGTCGGGCGGGCGTCCGGTGAAGGTGGAGAGGTAGATCGGGTTGCGCCGCATGGTCATCGCCGTGACGGTGAAGACCGGGAAAGGCTCGACCGAGTTGTAATAGCCGGTGTGGTCGCCGTAGGGGCCCTCGTCGGCGTATTCATCCAGGCTGACGTGGCCTTCCAGCACGATTTCGGCCTGCGCCGGCACCTTCAGCGGCACGGTCTTGCAGTCCACCAGCTCCACCTTCTTGCCGCGCAGCAGGCCGGCGAACTGGTATTCCGACAGCGTGTCCGGCACCGGGGTGACAGCGGCCAGGATGGTGCCGGGGTCGGCGCCCAGAACGACCGCGCAGGGCAGGGGGTCGCGCTTTCCGCCCTTTCTGTCCTGATGGGCGGCCCAGCGGTGATGGTGCTGCGCGCCGCCGCGATGCTTCAGCCAGCGCATGATGGTCTTGTTCTTGCCCAGCACCTGCATGCGGTAGATGCCGAGGTTGAAGTCGTCCTCGCGCTTTCCGGTCGGTCCCCTGGTCACCACCAGCGGCCAGGTGATGAGCGGCGCCGGCTCGCCCGGCCAGCAGCTCTGCACCGGCAGGCGGCCGAGGTCGATCTGGTCGCCGGTCAGCACCACCTCCTGGCAGGGGGCCGAGCCGACCGTCTTCGGCTTCATCGACAGCACGGTCTTGGCGAGCGGAATCAGCTCCATCGCCTCGCGGAAGCCGCCCGGCGGCTCCGGCTGCTTCAGGAAGGCCAGCGTCTCGCCGACCGCGCGCAGTTCGTGCGGTTCGCGGTCCATGCCCCAGGCGACGCGCTCCACCGTGCCGAACAGGTTGACGAGAACCGGCATCTCCGACCGCGTGCCGTCCGCCTTGACGACGTTCTCGAACAGCACCGCCGGGCCGCCTTCGGCCAGCAGGCGGGTCTGGATCTCGGTCATTTCCAGGACGGTGGACACCGGTTCCTTCACCACCACCAGCCGCCCGGCCTTCTCCAGCCGGTCCATGAAGTCGCGCAGGGAGGTGTAGGGCATCGGTCCGTCCGTGATGGCTGGCGTGGCAGGGGTGTCCGGGTTCGGCGCCTAGCATCGGCGCGGAGGGCGCCGCGTCAAGGGTTTACTCCCGCCGTCACGCTCCGCGGCGCCCGTCGCGCGATGTAGAGGGGCGCCGGCGCCGGGCTTTCGCCGCCCCGGCGCGCGGCTTCAGGCTGCTTCCGCTCCTTCACCGGGAGCGCGTTGCGCCACAATGAGAAACTGTCCAAAGGATGCGTTGCGCTCAAACTGAGTCACGTCAAGGCCAAGATTTACTACGGCGGAACGCATGCTGTCGAAAAACTCACGCCCATCACGGCCCCAGCGCCGCCCTCGCACTTGGCGAACTTTCCATCCAGACGATTGAAAAAGCTCAATCGCACTGTCCAGGGTAAAGAAACGAATGTGCGTCCTGTCGAGTATGCCGCCGTCCATATAAGGCCATTTTCCGGAAATCAGAGTTTTTAAGACCGCCCAATTCTGAACGTTTGGGATGCAGGCAACTACATGGGCGTCAGGGTCGGCGCAAGTGTGCAGCTGCTTCAGGGTTTTCCATGGGTCGTATAAATGTTCGAGAACATCTCCGAACACAAAAAGATGATAGCTCTGCGAAGCGACTTGGCGAAATATATCTTCGGATTCGATATTTCCGACAATAACCTTGTTGATGGAGGTTTCGGCCTCGTCCGCCACCTCTTCGTTCAGCTCAACGCCGACGTAGGTTTGGTCCTTGCATGACGATGCGGAGCGATAGGCTTCCGCCAGCTTGCCGGCGCCGCATCCGACCTCAAGGATTGGTCTGTCTTTTGTGGAATATTCCAGCATCAAAGACAGAAGATCGTGGTTTGTCTGGCGGTAATAGGCTTGTTCGGGAGACATGAAAATCCTTGTCTTTCGTGCGGAAGCCCTGTGATCCATCGTAGGAAACCCGGATGCCGCGCACCATATTTTTGCCGCCGCTTGTCCGGGGTAACCCCGATTCTCCTCACTCCGGCAGAAGGCGCCAGATGACCGTGTCCCGCGTCTCGCGGTCCTCAAGCTCCAGGGAGGTCGGAACCGTGTAGGCGCCCACCCGCTCGATCCCCGTGGTCGGGACGTAGGCGCGGCCCGGATCGCCCAGCAGCACCAGCGTGCCCGTCGCCGCGATGGTGCGCAGCCACGCGGTCACCTTTTCGGCCATGGGCCGCTCGTAGCAGACGTCGCCCGCCAGCACGACGTCGATCCCCGGCAACTCGCGCCCGACCAGATCGGCGCTGAGCGCTTTCACCTCCACCCCGTTCGCCTCGGCGTTCAGGCCGATGGCGGCCAGCGCGAAACGGTCGATGTCGCAGGACTGCACGCGCGCCGCCCCGGCCTTCCTGGCGGCGATGCCCACCAGCCCCGTGCCCGCCGCGAAGTCCAGAACCGACTTGCCCGCCACCAGCTCCGGCCGGTCGAGGACGAGGCGCGCCACCGCTTGTCCGCCCGGCCATGCGAAAGCCCAGTAGGGCGGGGGAAGGTTGGACGCCGCCAGCACATCCTCGGTCGCCTGCCACAACGGCGTGACTTCGGTCGCCAGATGAAGACGTATTTCCGGCAGCAGCGGAGTCGTCGCGACCGTGGTGTTGGTCCGGATGAAGTCGACGGGAGAAGAGTTGTTCATGCGAGGATTCTCGGCGATTCGGCGGGGCACGCGATGATCTGTCCACACCCGCTTTTGGTTACATAATTCAAACGGAGTAGACACACCGGGGCTCACGTGTTACCCAATCGAAAGGGGGAAGACAAAGGATAAGGGGGACACATGCGGTCGAAGGGAATCGCATACGGCCTTTCGTTCGCTGCGTTCATCGCGCTTAGCCCTGTCATCATATCGCAGGCTGCCGCCCAGGACGGCGACTGTGTTCGCACGGTCCGGGCGATCTCCGACTTCACCATCCGAGGCGACGCCTGGAAGTGGTGGGATCGCGCCGCCGGTCAATACGACCGCGACAAGCAGCCGGCGCTCGGTTCGGTCCTCGTCTTCAAGCGGACGGGTCGCCTCAACCGGGGCCATGTTTCCCTCGTCAGCAACGTCATCGATCGCCGCACCATCGAGGTGGACCACACCTGGCTGGACGGCACCGGCCTGCGCCGCAACATGCGGGTCGTGGACGTGTCGCCGCACAACGACTGGTCGGCCGTCCGCGTCTGGCATGAGCCGTCGGACCAGCTTGGCCTGCGCGTCTACGCCTCCTACGGCTTCATCCTGCCGGAAGGGCAGCCGGCCCGCGGCCGCGTGATGGACGCCCGCGATTCGGGCATCGACACCGGTTTCACCGTCACCCCCACCGGGCGTGGCGCCGCCAAGCGCGACGCCGACAAGACCCGTCTGCTCCAGGCCTCGGCGAAGCCGCACATGGTCGCCGTGCCCGGCCGCAAGCCGCAGATCCTCACCGCCTCCTACACCCCGGCTCCGGTGAAGGCGGCCCCGATCAAGACGGAAGACACCGTCGTGTCGGTCCTGCCGCGCCGCAAGCCGACGGTTCCAGGCGTTGCCAAGGATGCCGCCGTGAAGGGCGAGGTCGCCTCGGTGGAGGGACTGCGCATCGTGATACCCGGCCGCAAGCCCGGTTCCGGCGCGGTCGCCGAACTGATCCGGGACTGACGTCGGAATTCTCCTTTAGATTTTACCGGCCAGGATCGCCGCCAGGACCAGCCAGCCGACCCAGCGGTTGGACTTGAACTTGTCCAGGCAGTCGGTCTGGTCGTCGGGCCGCCAGGTTCCCACCTGCCAGGACAGCTGAAGCGCCGCCGCCATCAGCACCGGCAGGAAGAACGGCCCCAGCCCGGCGAGCCGCCCGGCCAGACCGATGCCAACGAAGGTCAGGGTGTAGAAGCCGTAGATCCAGATCTTGCTCTGGTCGCCCAGCCGCAGGGCGGTGGACTTGACCCCGATGCGGGCGTCGTCCTCCTTGTCCTGGTGCGCGTAGATGGTGTCGTAGCCCAGCGTCCAGACGATCCCCGCCGCGTACAGCACCAGCGCCGGCCAGTCCAGTTCCCCCCGGACCGCCGTCCAGCCCATCAGCGCGCCCCAGTTGAAGGTCAGGCCAAGGAAAGCCTGCGGCCACCACGTGATCCGTTTCATCAGCGGGTAGGCGAAGACCAGCAGCAGCGACAGCACGCCCAGCCCGATGCTGAACAGGTTCAACTGCACCAGCACCGCCAGCCCGATCAGCAGTTGCAGGGCCAGGAAGCCCAGGGCCTGCCTGACGGTGACCTGCCCGGAGGGAATCGGCCGGCTTCGCGTCCGCTCCACCATGGCGTCGAAATCGCGGTCCAGGATGTCGTTGACCGTGCAGCCGGCGCCGCGCATGACCACGGCGCCGATCCCGAACAGGGCCATCAGCCACAGGTCGGGCATGCCCTGGCCGGCCATGGCGATGCTCCACCAGCCGGGGAACAGCAGCAGCCACGTCCCGATCGGCCGGTCGAGCCGGGCCAGCCGCAGGTAGGGACGCAGCGGCTCCGGAGCGAATCGGTCGATCCACCCGCCGCGCCGGATGTCCGTGAATTCGCCGGGGGCGGGGGAGGCGGGGCTGGTCATGGCGGGCTCCGACGGGAAAGGCTCGGACGATGGTCGTAGGCCGGCAACCTAACGGCCTCATACAGGTGGGGCAAGGTTGCGCAAAGCCGGACCTGAAGCGTGGAAAAGGCTTGCCGTTTTCGAGGTACCCTGGATACTCGTATCGACTCTGAACGACAAGGCGGACGGCGCAGCCTGAACGCTCCGGAACCCGCCGAGCCGAATCGAAGGCCTCCATGACGACCGGCCGAACCGAAGGTTCTTCCCCATGCTGAGCGCGCGGCAACTGGCGCTGTTGGCCGTCGTGACCCTGCTGCCGGTTGCCGTCTTCGCGGCGATCACGCTGTCGATCCTTCAGGAAAGCGAACGCGACGTTCTGGAGGAGCAGTTGCGGCAAAGCGCGCGGACCACGGCCATGGCGGTGGAGCGGGAAATCGCCCAGGAACTGGCCGCTCTGGCCACGCTGGCGAGTTCGGGCGCGCTGGAACGTGGAGATCTCGCGGCCTTCCGCGTCCAGGCGCGCCGCGCCGTCGCGGCCCGCCCCAAATGGCTGGCGGTCGTCCTGGCGGACCGCGACCGGCAACTGGTGAACACGCGTTTCGCGGACGGGGAATCGCTGCCCGCACCGCTCGACCCGGCCAGCATCGCCGAGGTCTTCGCCACCGGAAGGCCGCAGGTCACCGGGGCCGGCCTCAGGCCGGAGTGGCGGGCGGACGCCATCGTGGGCCTGCGCGTTCCGGTGGTCCGCGACGGGACGGTCGTCCAGGTGCTGAGCGCCATCCTGCCCGCCTGGAGCTTTCACGGCCTGCTCAAGGACCACATCGTCGCCGAGAGCGGCCGGATCACGATGGTGGACCGCGACAACCGCATCGTGGCGCGGAGCCATTCGACGGAAGCCGACGACCCGCTGATCGGCCGGCTGCCGACCGACTCCGTGCTGGAGGGCTTGCGGACGGGCGACGGCCTGTACGAGGCGGTCGCGGCGGATCAGGAACGCTTCCTGATCGCCCAGGCCGCCGTGCCGCAGAGCGGCTGGACGGTGCTGGCCGGCGCGCCGCATCGGGTGGTGATGGCGCCGCTGGTGCGCAGCCGGCTGTTCCTGTTCGGCGGCGGCGGGCTGGCGCTGGTCCTGGCGGCTCTGTTCGGCGCCGGGCTGATCGCCGCCTTCACCCGCCGGCAGGAGGCCGAGCGGCGGCTGGAAGCCCTCCAGGCCGAGAAGGAGGCCGAGCGGCGTCTGGCCGACATCGCGGCCAATTTCCCCGGCGTGATCTTCCGGCGCGTCCTGTACGCCGACGGGCGGATGACCTATCCCTACATCAGCGAAGGTGTGGCCGGTTTGCTCGGCTACCGGATCGACGAGCTTCACGGACGGACCTTCGATCCGGCCGAAATCGGCCGGCGGATGGATGCCGAGACGGCCAAGCGCTGGCGCGACGCGGTCGAGCGCTCCGCGCGGACGCTGGAACCCATGCATCTGGACGGCACGATCTTCGACGGGCGAGGGCGCCCGCGCCGGATCCGCTCCCATTCCACCACGCGCAGGGATGCCGACGGTTCGGTGGTGTGGGACGGCGTGCTGTTGGACGTCACCGACCTGTTCGAGGCGGAACGCGCCCGGCGCGAGGGGGAGGACCGGCTGGCCTTCGCGCTGGACGGGGCGCGCGCCGGCCTGTGGGATTGGGACATCGCGGCCGACCGCGTCACATGGTCCGACGGGATGTGGCGCCTGTTCGGGTACGGCCGGCCCATGGGCGAACCGTCGCGGGACGCCATCGACCGGGTGCTCCATCCCGACGACCGCGACGCTTTCTGGCGCGCGAACCGCACGGCCAAGGAGAGCGGCGCGCCGCTGCACGTGGAATTCCGCGTCGTCCACCCCGATGGCGAGATCCGCTGGATCGGGGCCATCGGGCGCTGCGTCGTGGACGAGGCCGGCCGCACGGTGCGGATGACCGGCCTGGACATCGACATCACCGACCGCAAGCGCATCGAGAGCCAGTTGCACCACGCCAAGGAGGAGGCGGAGCGCGCCAGCGTCGCCAAGTCCAAGTTCCTGGCCGCCGCCAGCCACGACCTGCGCCAGCCGGTGCAGTCGCTGCTGTTCTTCTCCCACGTCCTGTCGGAACGGCTGGCCGGGCACGGCGCGCAGGAACTGGTCGGGACGATGCAGCAGGCGCTGGACGCGCTGAAGGGGCTGCTCGACGGCATCCTGGACCTGTCCAAGCTGGACGCCGGCGTGGTGGACGTGCGGCGCGAGACGGTGCCGCTTTCCCCCCTGCTGAACCGGATCGGCGCCGAATACGCGCCGCGCTTCGCCCAGAAGGGGTTGACGCTGAAGGTGCTGGCCGGGGACGCGGCGGTGGACAGCGATCCGACGCTGCTCGGCCGCATCGTCGGCAACCTCGTCGAGAACGCGCTGAAATACACCGCCAAGGGCGGCGTGCTGATCGGCTGCCGGCGGCGCGGCGACCGCGTCCGCATCGAGGTGTGGGACACCGGCGTCGGCATCCCGCCCGGCCGGCTGGACGACATCTTCGAGGAGTTCGTCCAGGTCGGCAATCCGGAGCGCGACCGCACGCAGGGCCTCGGCCTCGGCCTCGCCATCGTGAAGCGCCTGTCGCGGCTGCTCGACCATCCGATGTCGGTGCGCTCGGTGCCGGGGCGGGGGTCGGTCTTCGCGGTCACGGTGCCGCTGCGGGGCGGGGCGGCTGCGGTGCCCGCGCCCGCCGTCGTCACCGACCAGGGGCAGGGGGTGGTCGCCCTGATCGACGACGAGGCGATCATACTGGAAGGCATGCAGGCCATGCTGGACGCCTGGGGGTTCCGGGTGATCGCGGAGAGCGACCTGGAATCGGCGCTGGAGCGGTTGGCCGAGGCCGGCGTCGCGCCGGATGCCGTGGTCGCCGACTACCGCCTGCGGGGCGGGCGGACGGGCGGCGAGGCGATCCAGGCGATGCGGACGGCCTACGGCGCCGATCTGCCAGCCGTTGTCCTGACGGGGGACACGGGGCCGGAGCTGGAGGCGGAGGCGCGGCGGGCCGGCTTCGCGGTGCTGCACAAGCCGGTGCGGCCGGACGCCTTGCGCCGGCTGCTGCGCGAGCTGATTCAGGCGGGCGGCCGTGGGTCCCGCGCAACGCGCCGGGCGGCGGATTGAGCTGACCGCTCGCGGTGTGGGGGTGCTTGCCGCTATAGTCGGGGCCGCACACCGGAGAGTGACGATGGCCGAACACCCGCCTTTTCCTTCGCCGAAGACCCGTCTGTACGTCGACAGCCCGCTGGCCGAAGGGCAGGCGGTCGGGCTCGACCACGAGCGGGCGCATTTCCTGCGCCATTTCCTGCGGCTCGACAAGGGGGACGTGGTGGCCGTGTTCAACGGCCGGGACGGGGAATGGCTGGCGGCCATCGACGGGTTCGGCAAGGGCTGGTGTTCCCTGACCGTGTCGGCGCAGCGGCGCCCGCAGCAGGGCGAGCCGGACCTGTGGCTGCTGTTCGCGCCGATCAAACGGGGACGCATCGACTTCATCGCCGAGAAGGCCAGCGAACTGGGCGTCTCGCGCCTCTGGCCGGTCTTCACCCGGCGCACCGACCCGAACAGGGTCAACACCGACCGCCTGCGCGCCAACGCCATCGAAGCGGCCGAACAGTGCGAGCGGCTGACCGTGCCGGAACTGTCCGAACCGGTGCCGCTGGACAAGGCGCTGGCCGGCTGGCCGGAGGGACGTACGCTGTACCTGTGCGCCGAGGCCGGGCACGTACGGCCCATCGCCGAGGCGGTGCGGGCGCGGCCCCGTGGGCCGGGGGCCTTCCTGGTCGGGCCGGAGGGCGGGTTCCATCAGTCGGAACTTGACGAAATTTGTAAACTACCCTTTGTTGTCCCGGTTGGTCTGGGCCCCCGGATCCTGCGCGCCGACACGGCTGTGGTCGCG
>JAEZID010000407.1 GCA_023416195.1 Pseudomonadota bacterium
GCATCGCGCCCCACAGGACGAAGGTCCAGTTGGCGCCGTGCCACAGGCCGGAGACCAGCATGACGATGGTCATGTTGCGCACGCGCAGCCACTGCGTCCGGCTGCCGCCCAGCGGGATGTAGACGTAATCGCGGAACCAGGTGGACAGCGAGATGTGCCAGCGCCGCCAGAAGTCGCGCATGCCCATGGCGAAATAGGGGCGGGCGAAGTTCTGGCAGAGCGTGTAGCCGAAGATCTGCGACAGGCCGATGGCGATCAGCGAATAGCCGGCGAAGTCGCCGTAGATCTGCAAGGAGAAGCAGATCAGCCCGATGATGTGGTTCAGCGCGTTGTAGAATTCCGGCTGGGCAAAACGCGCGTCCACCACGGCGGCGGCGTTGTCGGCAAGGCCGATCTTCAGGAAATAGCCCCAGATGACCTTCTCCAGCCCGGCGAAGCGGAAAGCGAAGGGGACGTCGTGCTTCGGGCCGTCCTGGATCTGCGGCAGCAGGTCGCGCGCGCGGACGATGGGACCGGCGACCAGCTGCGGGAAGAAGGCCACGAAGGTCGCGTAGCGCATCAGCGACCGTTCCGGCTTGTCGAGGTGGCCGAGATAGAGGTCGAGCGCGTAGCTGAGATTCTGGAAGACGTAGAAGGAAATGCCGACCGGCAGGATGATGTCCAGCGTCCGCCGCCCGACGTCGATGCCGGCGGCGGTCAGCGCCACCTCCGCGCTGTCGATGAAGAAGTTGAAGTATTTGAAGAAGAACAGGATCGACAGGTTGCTGCTCAGGCTGATGCGCATGAACAGCTTGGCCGTCTCACGGTTCGGCGCGTCGGCGATCCGCAGCCCGCAATAGAAGTCGATGACGGTGGTCAGAGCCAGCAGGGCGCAGAACCGATAGTCCCAGTAGCCGTAGAAGACGTAGCTGACGATCAGAAGCATCGGCGTGAACAGGCGCGTGCGCGCCAGCGCCATGAACGCCGCCGTGAAAACCGTGATGAACAAAAGGAATTCGAGGCTGGTGAAGTTCATTGGAAGGCCCGCCGTTGGTCGTTGGGGCTGTTTGTCGTTGGAGGCGCGTCGCCGGCCGGGGGAGCGGCCGTGGGAGCTGGGGAGCGGAACCGAGTGTGCCGGCCGGCGTTGGTCATACGGCCGGCGGGCGGTCCTTCCGTGCCGGCGGCGGGGGTGAATGCATGCGTCGATTCCCAATAAGGTCACAGAACGGCGGTGACGCTATCACGGATTGCGCCGCCACAATTCCGCCGCGAATGGAGTTCGGCGGTGCGGAAATCGATGTACTCATGTGGATCGATCGCGACCTACTCGGTCCGGATATGCTTTTCGCTGGTATTGTTTCAGGAGAATGGCGAAGCGAAGGATTTTCGACATCGGACGGTTTCAATATGACTTGACCGGACTGGTGTTTAACCGGTTTCCGTCAAGGCGGAATAAGGGGGTGCATCGGCGGGCGTAACTCGCTACATAGTCCTCAGACATTGGTTCAACTCTGGCTGACGAGGAGGTACCGCGATGCGGGCCGAGATCGAAGCGGCCGCCGGCGAGATACGGGAATCGCTGGCGCTGCTGAGGAGGCATCTTTGACTGGGACAACGCGCTGCGTCGTCTCGACGAACTGAACAACCTCGCCGAGGACCCCAAGCTCTGGGACGACCCCGACAAGGCTCAGAAGATAATGCGCGAGCGCACGCAGCTGGACAACTCCGTGTCCGGCTACCGCGCGCTGGAGCGCGACCTGTCCGACAGCCTTGAGCTGATCGAGATGGGCGAGGCCGAGGGCGACGCGACGGTGGTCGCCGACGCCGAGGCCCAGCTCTACGCGCTGCGCGACCGCGCCGGCAAGCTCCAGATCGAGAGCCTGCTGTCGGGCGAGGCGGACGCCAACGACTGCTTCATCGAGGTCAACGCCGGCGCCGGCGGCACCGAGGCCCAGGACTGGGCGGAGATGCTGTTGCGCATGTACCTGCGCTGGGCCGAGCAGCACGGCTACAAGACCGAGTGGCTGGAAGAAAGCCCCGGCGAAGAGGCCGGCATCAAGTCCGCCACGGTGCAGATCAAGGGCCACAACGCCTACGGCTGGCTGAAGACCGAGGCCGGCGTGCACCGTCTGGTGCGCATCAGCCCCTTCGACAGCCAGGCGCGCCGCCAGACCAGCTTCGCCGCCGTTTCGATTTCCCCGGTGATCGACGACAAGATCGACATCGAGGTCAACGAAAAGGACTGCCGCATCGACACCTACCGGGCGTCGGGCGCGGGCGGCCAGCACATCAACAAGACGGACTCGGCCGTGCGCATCACGCACTTGCCGACGAACATCGTGGTGAGCTGCCAGCAGGAACGGTCGCAGCACAAGAACCGTGCCAAGGCGTGGGACATGCTGCGCGCCCGCCTGTACGAGCGTGAGCTGAAGATCCGCGAGGATGCGGCGGCGGCGCTGGAGGCCACCAAGACCGACATCGGCTGGGGCCACCAGATCCGCTCCTACGTCCTGCACCCCTACCAGATGGTGAAGGACCTGCGCACCGAGGTGGAGACGTCGCAGAGCCAGTCGGTTCTCGACGGCGACATCGATAAGTTCCTGGAAGCCGCGCTGGCCTCGCGCATCAAGGGCCAGAGCGACGACGCGGCGGCGTAAGGAGGCTGTTGCCCCCTCCCTGACCCTCCCCCGCTTTGCGGTGGAGGGAACTTGTCTCCCTCTCCCGCGATAGCGGGGGAGGGTCAGGGAGGGGGCAAAACGCTTCGCTGACGGAAGAACTTGGCCTCAGCCGTGTTGATCTCCGTAAACCGAAACGGAGATCCCCATGACCCGCCGCATCTTTGCCGCCCTTCTCGCACTGACCGCCTTCACCGCACCCGCCTTCGCGGCCTGTCCGTCCGACTCCATGCCGTCGGACATGCGGCGTGCTTACGTGGAAGGCATCCAGGCGGCGCTGGCCGAGCAGGGCTTCAAGCCGGGCAAGGCGGACGGCAAGATGGGACCCAACACCCGATCCGCCATCCGCGCCTATCAGAAGGCCGCGAAGCTCCCCGTTGACGGCTGCGCCAGCAAGGAGCTTCTCGACCACCTGAACTTCGCCCAGCCGAAGGTCTACGCGCGTTAATCGGCCTTTCCGACCCCCTGCTTTCCATCTCCCATCCGTCCAGCCCAGGCGATCAGCAGCTCGTCGCGGGACTTCAAGCCCGCTTCGGGCAGGGCGTGGTTGACCACCGCCTTGGCCGCACCCCCGGTCGCCTCGGGCAGGCGGTTTTCCCACATCGCTTGGTGCAGGGTGGGCAGCTCGTCCCAGGCGCCGAGATAGGTCGACGGGACGCGGACCGCGCCTGAGGCGATGATGCGGTTCAGCCCCGCGATTTCCGCCGCGTTGGACAGGTGGGTGCCGATGATCGCGGAGGTCGGCATCAGGATGCGGCGCTGGCGCATCCACACCTGCGGAGCGTAGAAGCTGTACCGTTTCCCGCCCATGTCGCCGCAATAGACGACTCGGCCGGTGTGCGGCTTCACGATCATGGTGGAGACCGCCAGCGTGTCGCGCCGCGCCCGCTCCACCACCACGTCCGGCATGCCGCGCGGGTTGTCGGCGGAGCGCAGGATGCGGCCGATCGCCTGGCCCAGCGGCTTGAAGGTCTCCTCGGTGAACAGGCGCACGGCTTCCTTGAATGCCTCGGTCTCGCGCTGCGGGTCGGGCAGGTCCGGCATGGTGTCCGGCCAGACGAAATGCGGCACGCGGCGCTTGATCTCGGCCAGCGAGACCGCCCCGGCGAGGGCTTCGCCGTAGCCGAGCGACAGGACGAAGTCGCGTTCCGAATCCTGGTCGGTGACGACGCAGATGCGGGCGCCGGACTCGCGCGCGGCCTCGATGGCCGACAGCGCCATGTCGTCGCGCAGGCCGACCGCCCCGGCGCCGTAGAAGACCAGCACCGCTTCGCCGGGGCGCAGGCGGGCGCGGCGCAGCATCTCGGCCGGCTCGGCGGCGCCGGGCTTGCCGAGGAAGGTCATGTGGTAGCCGCTGGAGGCGCCGAAGAAGGTCAGCGCGCCGCCCTCCGCGAGGGATTGGAAGGTGCGGGGGAAGGTCGCCTCGCCCGCGTGGCTGACCGCGTAGTCCACGAGGTTGCCGCCGTTCTCGTCGCGCAACGCGTCGATGAAGGGCTGGCCGGCCTGCTCCCACGCCGCCCATTGGGTGGGGTCGGCGGGGATGCGGGTGAAGGCGGTTTCGGCGACGGAGCGATCCACGGCCCCGGCCCCTCGGGCGCGGATCGCGGCGGCGCGGCGTTTGGAGGAGACCATGCCGGTCACCTTCATGCGCCGGGCCAGCGCCAGTTCGACCGTCCAGGCGCCGGTGCCGCCGGCCGCGCCCTCGACCAGCAGGCGCTTGCCGGGCTGCACGTCCAACGCGGTGAACAGCGCGCGATAGGCGGTGCCGGCGGCGAGCATGTAGCTGCCCGCCTCCTCCAGCGCGAGGTCGGGCGGCAGGTGGAACAGCTGCGGGCCATCGGCCAGCATGAACTGCTGGTGGCTGCCGTCCGGCGACTGATAGCCCTGGATGTGGAAGTCGGTGAACATCGGGTCGGCGCCGGCCTCCGGGTCCAGCACGTCGGACACGCCGGAATAGATCGCCACGAGGTCGCCGACCGCGAGGCGCCCTTGGGCTTGCATGGCTTCGCCCATGCGCGCGATCAGGCCGACGCCGCCGGACCCGGTGATGTGCACGTCTTCGTCATGCTCGTCGAACAGCGAAATCGGGATGCCGGTCAGCGCCCACACGTCGTTGTAGTTCACCTCCGACGCCAGGACGTAGACGAGCGCCTGGTTGGGGCCGGGTTCGGGGACGGGGACGACCACTTCGGTCTCGGCATCGGCCGGGTCGCCGTGGGCTGCGGCGCCGGTCGCCAGATCGCGGACGACGGCCTGGGCGAGCTGCCACTGGGGGAGCGGCGTGGCGCCGGGGAAGAAGGGGCTGCCGATGGGCAGCACGCCGTCGCGGGACTCGCGGCGCGGGCGCGCGGGCAGGGGCGGGGACTTCTTCTCAAGGAAGAGCGCGATGCCCTTCTTGGCGCCGTGATCCGGGTCGAGGAGGAAGCGGGCGAAGGCGTCGATTTCGGCCGCCGACCCGGCGGCGAAGCCGTCGCGCAGGCCCTTGTCCACGAGGGAGAGGATCGTGTCGGCGATGGGGCCTCGGCCGACGCTGTGGGCTTGGGCCAGCAGGCGCTCCGGCCCCCTCCCTCCCGCTTCGTGGTGGAGGGTATTAGCTCCCTCTCCCGCAGAGCTCTCGCGCAAACCTTTGGTTTGCGCTGACGCGGCAGGCGGACCTTCGGTCCGCCGAGAGCGGGGGAGGGTTGGGGAGGGGGCAAGGGCGGCTTCACGGGCAAGGGATTTGGCGAGGGTCAGCGCATCGTCCGCACCGCGCGCGATGCGGTCGATCAGGCCGATGTCCAGCGCGGTTTCGGCGTCGATCTGACGGCCGGACAGCAGAATCTCGAGCGCGCGTTCGTAGCCGCGGTCCGGATCCTTGCGCAGCAGGAGGCGCGGCAAACGCTGCGTGCCGCCGTAGCCGGGGGGCAGGAACAGGTTGATTTCCGGCTGGCCGAGGCGGGCGCGCGGGTCGGCGATGCGCATATGGCAGGCCATGGCAAGCTCGCAGCCGCCGCCGAGGGCGACGCCCCGGATCGCGGCGATCACCGGCTTGTCCAACGCCTCGATGGCGCGGAAGACGGCGTGCGCCTTGGCGGGCAGGGCGCGGGCCTCGTCCTCGTCCTGCACCTCGTCGAGAAGCTGGCGGATGTCGGCGCCGGCCACGAAGTTGCGGCCGGTGCCGGTGATGACCACGGCGCGGATGTCCTTGCGGCGGCCGAGGTGGGCGATGGCCGTGTCCAACTCGTCCAGCAAGCGGTCGGAGAGCGCGTTGACCGGCGGGTTGTCGATGGTCACGGTCGCCATGCGCACGCCGTCCGCCAGCGTGTCGTATTGGATGGACAGGAAGCGCTGGCGCTCCAACAGGGTCTGTTCCTCGGCGCGTTGCTGGCCGCGCTTCCACGACTCGATGCGGGCGGACAGGTCGGTCAGGCACTCCGGGTTGCGCAGCGTGGAGGTGTCGCCGAGATGCTCGTCGTTCATCATGGCCGTCAGGAAGCGGCGCATGTATTTGCCAGATCGGGTCTCGGGAAAGGCGGGCACGACCAGGATGTCGGAGGGGACGGCGACGGCGCCCTTTTCCTGCCGGACGAGATCCTTCAGGCGGCGCTCGTCGTCCGCCGTCAGGTCGCGGCCCTTGGCAGGCAGGACGAAGGCGACGGGGGTCAGGCCCTTTTCGCGGTGCGGGGCGCCGACCACGATGACGTTGCCGACCGGGCTGTCGGGGTTGATCTGCTTGTCGCGGAGGATGGCGCCCTCGATCTCCTCCGTCCCCATGCGGTGGCCGGACACGTTGATCACGTCGTCGGAGCGGCCGTGCAGGCTGAAGCTGCCGTCCGCGTATTTGCGGGCGAAGTCGCCTTGCAGATAGGCCCAGACCGGGGCGCCGTTCGAATCCTTGAAGCGGCCGAAATAGGTCTTCATGAAGCGGTCAAAGTCACCCTTCCAGCCGGGCGTGCCGACATTGTCCGCATCGCCCCAGATGGTGCGGGTCAGGTAGGGATAGGGCGCGGTGACGACGATCTCCCCCTTCTCGTCCAGATCGGCGGGGCGGAAGGCGACGCGGCCGGCGTCGTCGGGCTCGCCCTCGGGCACCCACACGTCGCCCAGGACCCAGGGCAAGGGGTAGGTGTGCGCGTCGGCGCGGAGCGGCTGGTCGGGGTTGCCGTAGGGGTGGGTCCAGACGATGCCGCCATGCTCCGTCGCCCAGTAGGAGTTGATGTATTGCGGCGTCATCACCGCCATGCCGAAGGACTGGACGGCGGGGCTGGTCGGCTCGGCGCAGAAGGTGGCGACGCGGAGCGTGGAGCGGTCGTAGCGCTCGACGTCGGCGCGGTTCTCCGGATGGGTCATGACCGTCTTCAGGAAGGTCACGCCCGCCTTGAAGATGGTGACCTTGTGCCGCTCGATGATCGAGGCGAAGCGCCCGGCGTTGGGGAAGACGGGCGCGCCCTCCGTCACGATGCCGGGGATGCGCGCGGCGAGGCTGGCGGTGATCAGGTAGCTCTGTCCGGTGATCCAGCCGGGATCGGCGACCACGTAGATCACGTCGCGGCCGGGCAGCGCGTCGAAGCTGACCTTCATGGTGTGGGCGAGGCCGGCGACGTAGCCGCCGTGGACGTGCACCACGCCCTTCGGCTTTCCGGTCGAGCCCGAGGTGTAGATGATGAACAGCGGGTATTCCGCGTCCACCGGGACGGCCGGGACGGACCTGGTGATGGCGGCGTAGAGGGCGCGGTCGTCGAGCGCGCGCAGGGCTTCCAGGCTGGGAACTCCGGCATTGCGGCAGAGGGTTTCCTCGGCCTTCGCAAGGAGGTCGTGCGCCCACACGTCGCGGCCCGGCGTCCAGGCGATGTCGGGCAGGCCGACGTGGCGGACGACGATGACCTTTTCGACGCGCGGCGGGGCGGCGGTCAACGCCTCGGCC
>JAEZID010000441.1 GCA_023416195.1 Pseudomonadota bacterium
GGCCGAGGCGCCGCCGGAGGCGGGCGGAGCGGCGGAGGGCGGAGCGGCGGGCGCTTCGGCGGTCGTGACCACGGGCGCCGGGGTCGGATCGGTGGAGGCCGGGGGCTGGCCGCCGGAGCCGAGCGGCAGGGTGTCGAGCAGCGAGACCAGCCGGTCCGGCAGCGTGGGAACGAGGTCCACCATGCTGCGGTCGGTCGCCGACAGATAATACCAGCCGCCATAGACGATACCGGCCAGCACCATGGTGACCAGCAGGACGGTGCCGCCGGGAATGCGGCCTTCCGGCACGGGGGTCGGGAAATAGAGCTGCTGGCTGCGCGTCCTGCCGGTCGTCTCCTCCTTGTAGCGGGTGACGACGGACTCAGGATCCAGGCCCAGATACTCGGCGTAGGAGCGCAGGAAGCCGACGGCGTAGGCGGTGCCCGGCAGCTCCTCGAACCGGCCGGACTCGATGGCTTGCAGGTAGGGGTAGCGGATGCGCAGCATGGCGGCCACGTCGCGCAGCTCCACCCCGATGCTCTCGCGCGCCTCGCGCAGCGTGTCGGACACGCTGGGGCCGGTGGCGGCGGCGCCATCCTGGGCGGCGGGGTCGAGAGAGCCGAAAACCTTGCGCTTGCCCATCATGTCAGCCGTACCGTCGCTCTGGGAAACAGGCGGATGCACCCCCCGCATGGGTACGCCGCCGCAGGAGCGTGCGCAACCGGGAATGACCGCGAATTAAGCGACGTTGTATACGCCAATCGGCCAGGCCGTTGTAACAAAACGCCGCAGTAACAAACGATTTTGACGAGGTGTGTTTCTTTGGCTCAACAGGCCCGGACCACCACGGTCAGATCAACACGCCATGGTCCTTGGCGAAGCTGCACAGCTTGTCACGCAGGCTGTGGTCGCCGCGCTGGTAGAGCCCGGCCATGTACTGGCGCAGCGCCGCCACATCCAGCGAGCGCAGCATGGTCTTGACCGGGCCGACCGATGGCGGGGACATGGACAGGGTGCGGAAGCCGATGCCGATCAGCGCCATGGCGTCGAGCGGCCGGCCGGCCATCTCGCCGCAGATGCTGAGCGACACGCGGGCCTCGCCGCAGGCGTCCACCAACCGGCGCAGCAGGCACAGCATGGCCGGCGACAGCGGGTCATAGCGGGTGGCCGTGCGCGGGTTGCCCCGGTCGCTGGCGAAGATGTACTGCGTCAGATCGTTGGAGCCGACCGACAGGAAATCGACGCGCGGCAGCAGGGCCGGCAGTTGCCACAGCAGGGATGGCACCTCGATCATCGTGCCGACGCGCAGGCGGCTCGGCGGCTCCACGCCCTGCGTCTCCAGCCGCTTCAGCTCCAGGTCGAGCAGGCGCTTGGCGGCGTCGAACTCGGCCACCTCGGCGATCATCGGGAACATCACCGACAGCGGACGCCCGGCCGCCGCCCGCAGCAGCGAGCGGAGTTGCTGGCGCAGCAGCGACGGGTGGTCGAGCCCGATGCGGATCGCCCGCCAGCCGAGCGCCGGGTTCTCCTCCTCGCCCGCCACGATGTAGGGCAGCATCTTGTCGCCGCCGACGTCGAGCGTGCGGAAGACCACCGGCTTGTCCCCGGCCTCGTCCAGGATGCGGGCGTAGAGGTCGGTCTGCGCCTTAACGTCCGGATAGGACGAGCGCACCATGAAGGGGATTTCGGTGCGGTAGAGGCCGATGCCCTCCGCCCCGCTGGCCTTCAGGTGCGGCAGGTCGATCAGCAGGCCGCAGTTCAGCTGGATCGAGATGGGCGTGCCGTCGCGCGTCACCGAGGGGAGCGCGCGGATCTCCGCGTACATCTGCTCCTTCCGGGTGCGCAGCGCGACGCTCTCGGCAAAGGCCATCTGGATGTCTTCGGCCGGGCGGACGAAGACCTGCCCATGGTCGCCGTCCACGATCACCGGGTCGAGCGGCTCCACGCGGTTCAGCGCGTCGGACGCCTGGACCACCGGGATGTTCAGCGCGCGGGCCACGATGCAGACGTGGCTGGACGGCGATCCCTCCTCCAGGATCACGCCGCGCAGGCGGCGCTGGTCGTAGTCGAGCAGTTCCGCCGGCCCCATGGAACGGGCGACGACGACGATGTCGTCCGGCAGGGTGCCGCCGTCCGCCTCCGACTTGCGCCCGGCGAGGTGCTGGAGCAGGCGGTTGGTCAGGTCTTCCAGGTCGAGCAGCCGTTCGCGGATGTAGGGGTCCGTCAGGTGGCTCATGCGGGCGCGGGTGTCGTTCTGCACCTGCTGCACCGCGGCCTCCGCCGTCAGGCCCATGCGGATGGCCTCGCGGATGCGCGACAGCCAGCCCCGGTCCTCCGCGAACATGCGGTAGGTTTCCAGGATGTCCCTCGGCTCGCCCAGGCCGGCCAGCGCGGCGGCGGCCAGCAGGTCGTCGATGGCGCTGTGCATGGTGGCCAGCGCGGCGTTCAGCCGCTCCAGCTCGACCTCCGCGTCCTCGGCGACCATCTGGCGGATGGTCAGCTGCGGCCGATGGATGACGGCGAGGCCCATGGACAGGCCGCCGGTCAGCGCGATGCCGGACAGGCGCGCCGGCAGCAGCGCCGGGTCGCCGGTGGAGGTGACCTCCTGCGGGTTGACCAGCTCGCCCTGGGCGACCAGCTCGGCCACCACCAAGGCGATGGTCTGGAGGGTCTCGACCTCCTCCTCCACGTAGCGGCGGCGGTCCTTGTGCTGGATGACCAGGACGCCGCGCACCTTGCCGCCGCGCAGGATCGGCACGCCCGCGAGGGAGAGGAAGGGATCCTCGCCGGTTTCCGGGCGGTAGGCGAAGCTGGGGTGCGAGGGCGCGTTGTCGAGCGCGATGGGCCGCGCGTGGCCGGCGATGTCGCCGACGATGCCTTCGCCGACGCGCAGGCGCGTGTTGTGCACGGCGTCCTTGTTCAGACCCTCGGTCGAGAACAGCTCCAGCACCTCGCCCGCGCGCATGACGTAGCAGGAGCAGACGTCGGCCCCCATCTCCATCGCGATCAGCGTGACGATCTTGTCCAGCCGGTCCTGCCCGGTGCCCGAACCGGCCATGACGTCGCGCAGCCGCGCCAGCAGGCGGCGCGACGCGGCGCCGTCGAAACCGGGGGCGCCATCCTTGCCAGTGGGGGGAACCTCGCCGACGGCGCCGCTCATGTCACGCCGCTCCTAAGACAGCCGGTTCGCCGAAGGGAAGCACGGCGCCGCCCTGGCGTTGGGCGAGCGCCGATTCGGCCTGGGCGACCAGATCGGCGATGATCGCGGCGACCGGCTGCTCCCGCGTGACGAGGCCGACGCTCTGGCCGGCCATCAGGGAGCCGGTCTCGACATCACCGTCGATCACCGCGCGGCGCAGGGCGCCGGCCCAGAAATGCTCGATCTCCAACAGCCCGGCGTCGCGGCTCATCTCGCCCCGGTCCACCTTGGCGATGACCTCGCGCTGAAGCTCCACGAAGCGGCGCGAGCCGGCGTTGGCGAGCGCGCGCACCGGAATCACCGGGAAGCGCGGGTCGAGCTGCACCGACGCCTGGGCGTCGCGGGCGGACGCCCGGATGAAGGTCTGCTTGAAATTCGGATGTGCAATGGATTCGGTCGCGCAGACGAAGCGCGTGCCGATCTGCACGCCGGCCGCCCCCAGTTCCAGATAGGCGACGATGGTTTCGCCCCGGCCGATGCCGCCGGCGACGAAGACCGGGACCTCGCGCAGGTCGGGCAGGATTTCCTGGGCCAGGACGGTGGTGGACACCGGGCCGATGTGGCCGCCGGCCTCCGTGCCCTCGATCACCAGGGCGTCGGCGCCGATCTTCACCATGCGCCGGCCGCTGACCAGGGTGGGGGCGAAGGCCATGACCTTCGCGCCGCCGTCCTTGATCTTCCGCACCGTGGCGCCGGACGGGAAACCGCCGGCGATGACGACGTGGCCCACCGCCTGCTCCCGGCAGACGTCGATCAGGCGATCGAGGTCCGGGTGCATGTTGATGAGGTTCACGCCGAAGGGCTTGTCCGTCAGCCCCTTCGTTCCGGCGATCTCCGCCGCCAGCTGGTCCGGCGTCATCGACCCGCAGGCCACGACGCCGAAGCCGCCGGCGTTGGAGATGGCGGACACGAGGTGGCGTTCCGACACCCAGCTCATCGCGCCGCCCATGATGGCGGTGCGCGTGCCGAGGAAGGCGCGCCCCCGCGCCCACAGCTGGTCGAGCCGTGCCCGTGCCGCCGCGTCGGATGTGACGTCGGTCATGACCGGCTCTCCCCTTCCCTGTCCGCTCAGGCCGCGTCCAGGCCGTAGGCGGTGTGCAGCGCGCGCAGAGCCAACTCCGCGTACTCCTCGGCGATCAGGACGGAAATCTTGATCTCGGAGGTGGAGATGACCTGGATGTTGATGCCCTTGTCGGCCAGCGCCTTGAACATGCGCTGCGCGACGCCGGCGTGGCTGCGCATGCCGACGCCGATCACCGACACCTTCACCACGT
>JAEZID010000521.1 GCA_023416195.1 Pseudomonadota bacterium
GCTCGATCATCGGCACGTCGCGCTTGCAGACGATCAGGATGATGGCACCGCCGGGGCTCATCAGCACGGGGCTGGGCTGGCCGAGCGGGGCGCTGACGGCGAAGCCCTGCAAGCCCGGCGCCAGATCCTTCACGCGCAGCGTGCCCATGTCGCCGGCCTCCGGCACGTCGAGCGCCTTGGCCTTCGCGTCGAAGTCCGCACAGCTCTTGATCGACTTGCGCAGCTTTTCCGCCTGGGCCTGGACCGCCTTCAGCTCCTCCTTGGACGGGGCCGGAATGACGATCTGCTTCATGTTGACCTTAGCCTTCTCAAGGTCGGGCTTCGGCTGGGGACGCGGCGGCGGCGGGGGCGGCGGGGCGGCGGCCTCGCTGGCGCCGCCGGTGCTGGCGGAGCTGCCGTAGGCGCGCTGATCGCGGACCAGCAGGATGTGATAGCCGGTGGCGGTGCGGACGGGGGCGGACATCTGGCCGGGGCGCATGCCGGACAGGGTCTTGTCCAGTTCGCCGTTCAGTTCGCCGGAACGGACCCAGCCCATGTCGCCGCCGGCGGCGGCGCCGGCCGACTGCGAGAACTGGCGGGCGAGCGCGGCGAAGTTGCCGCCGCGCCGGACCTCTTCCACCAGACGGTCGGCGGTGCGGCGCACCTCGTCCTCCTGGTCGGGGTTGTCCACGGCCAGGAAGATCTCGGCCACCAGATATTCCGGCTTGCCGATGTTGGCCTGGATGCGCTGCATGACCGCGTCGATTTCCTCCTCGCCGATCACCACCTCCTGGCGGATGCGGCGCTGCATGACGCGCTGCCACGCCAGCAGGGCGCGGACCTGCGAGGTCAGGGTGGAGACCGGGACGCCCTGCTCCTTCAGCAGCTTTTCCAGCTGCTGGGAATTCATGCGGTTCTGTTCGGCGATGCGCTTGATGGCGTCGTCGATCTCGGCCTGCGGGACCGTGACGCCGAGGCGCTTGGCCTCCTGGAGCTGGAGACGCTCGTCCACCAGCTGGCGCAGGACCTGCGGGGTGAGGCGCTGGCGCGTCTCGGCGCTTTCCTGCACGCCCGCGTTCATCAGCGCCAGCCGGATGCGCGCGTGCACGTCGGAGACCGAAATGACCTCGTCGTTCACGACGGCGGCGATGCGCTCCGCCGGCAGGTTGGCGGCGGGGGGAGCACCGGCGGCCGAAGCCTTGCCCGTCTGCGCGACGGCGGGGACGGCGGCAAGAAGGGCGCAAGCGGTCGCCGCGGCGAAGGCTGACCGGACGGCTCGCAGACTCGACATGGTGCTCCAGCTCCAGAGGTGGTTGCCGTTTAATACGGCCCGCCCACGCGTGTGTAAACGGAATCGTGGTTTTAAGGCTGGAACGGATTTGTGGCGGGAAGGAGGACGCGCCGCCTCTCCGCCCTCAGCCGTCCGCAAAATTCAGCCGTCCTCCAGATGCAGCAGCGCGGCGGTGCCCAGCAGCAGGCTGATGCCCGCCGGGCTCCAGGCCGCCATCATCAGCGGAATGGTCTCCGACATGCCGAAGGTGCGGATCACGTCGGTCAGCACGAACAGCACGAATCCGGTCAGCACGCCGCCGGTGACCATGGTCATGGTGCCGCCCCGGCGCGGCAGGCGCAGCGAGAAGGCAGCGGCGAACAGCACCATGGAGAAGTACAGGAGCGGCTGCGACAGCAGGGACTGGTAGTGCAGGCGGTGCCGCGTCGCCGTGAAGCCGGTGGACTCCAGCGTCCGGATGAAGTGCGGCAGATCCCAGAAGGAGATGGTCTCCGGCGCGGCGAAGCTCTCCTCGATGGTCGTCATGTCCAGTTCGGTCGGTATGGTGTAGGAGGCGACCGTCTCCGTTTCCTTCCGGCCCTGGTTGACGGTGGCGTTCAGCAGCTCCCACCGCTTTTCCTTCAGGATCGCCCGCGGCGCATCGACGCGGCCCAGATACTTCATGTCCGGGTCGAAGCGCAGCAGCATGACCTGCGACAGCTCGAAGGTCGTCGGGTTGACCGCGTCGGCGTGGATGAAGAACTGCTCGCCCTCGGACTGCTGACGCAGCCACAGGCCGGCGCGCGAGACGTCCAGCGTGCTCGTGCGCTGCTTCAGGTAGCGGTCCTGCATCTGGTCGTACTTGGCGATGAAGACCGCGCCGACGGGGTTGATGACGGCCACCTTGAAGACGCCGATCATGGCGGCGGCAACCAGCACCGGCATCAGGAACTGCCACGCCGACACGCCGACCGCGCGGGCGACCACCAGTTCGGCGCTGCGGGTCAGGCGCCAGAAGGTGAACATGCCGCTGAACAGGATCACGAAGGGGAAAATCTGCTGACCGATCTCCGGCAGCTTCAGGAAGGCCATCTGGAGGACCAGCCCGAAGGTGACGCCCGGCTTGCTGCCGGCGCGGCGCAGCAGTTCGACCACGTCGAGCAGCAGGATGATCGACAGCAGGATCACCAGCAGCAGGACGAACCAGGTGACGAACTGGCGCCCGATGTAGCGCGAAAGGGTAACGGAGGAATACATGGCTAGGAATACCTGGCTTCGGCCTCCCGGGCCGATCGACGGGCAAAGGGCGCCGGGGCTATGTACTGCCTAATGGAGCCGGAAACAACCGGTCCGCGCCTTGACAGAGCGCGTGGGAAGGTCTTTATCGCAAGGAAGGTCCGCAACGGATCCCCCACCTTATCCCGGCGCGCCCGCGCCGGCCGCTCAGCCGAGAGGAGCCGATGAAGTTCGCCTTTGCGAAGCCCGCGCTGCCCACCGCGCTGCCCAAGTCCGGCACCGTCGTCGTCACCGTCGCCACCGAACGCGCGCTGGGCGCCGCCGGGCAGGAGCTTGACCGGCTGACCGGCGGCTCCCTCACCCGCGCCATGAAGGCCAGCCGCTTCACCGGCAAGCGGGAGGAGACCCTGGCGATCCTGGCCCCGGCCGGCGTGGAGTTCGACCGCGTCCTGCTGGTCGGCCTCGGCAAGCCGGAGGAGGCGGGGGAGACCGCCTTCCAGGCGGCCGGCGGCGCCGTGGTCGCGGCCCTGGACAAATCGGGCGAGACCGAGGCGTCGGTCCTGCTGGACCTGCCCGCCGGTTCGGCCCTGGCGCCCGCCGACGCGGCGGCCGAGCTGGCCTTCGGCGCGCATCTGCGCTCCTACCGGTTCGACAAGTACCGCACGACCGAGAAGAAGGACGCCAAGCCGTCCCTGAAGAAGGTCACCGTCCAGACCGCCGACGCGGACGCCGCCAAGCGCGCCTACGGCCGGCTTGAGACGCTGGCGGAATCCGTGCTGTTCACCCGCGATCTGGTGTCGGAGCCGGCCAACGTCATCCACCCGGAAAGCCTCGCCGAGCGCTGCAAGGAGCTGGCCGAGGTCGGCGTGCAGGTCGATATCCTCGACCTGAAGAAGCTGAAGAAGCTGGGCATGGGCGCCCTGCTGGGCGTCGCCCAGGGCAGCGCCTTCGAGCCGCGCGTGGTCGTCATGCGCTGGGACGGCAACCCGGACGCCGAGGATCACCGCCCGGTCGCCTTCGTCGGCAAGGGCGTGACCTTCGACACCGGCGGCATCTCCATCAAGCCGGCCGCCGGCATGGAGGACATGAAGTGGGACATGGGCGGCGCCGCCGTGGTGATCGGCACCATGCGCGCGCTGGCCGCCCGCAAGGCCAAGGTGAACGCGGTCGGCATCGTCGGCCTGGTGGAGAACATGCCGTCCGGCACCGCGCAGCGGCCGGGCGACGTGGTCACCTCCCTGTCCGGCCAGACCATCGAGGTCATCAACACCGACGCGGAAGGCCGCCTCGTCCTGGCCGACTGCCTGTGGTACGCCCAGGACAGCTTCAAGCCGCGCCTGATGATCGACCTCGCCACCCTGACCGGAGCCGTCATCATCGCGCTGGGCCATGAGCACGCGGGCCTGTTCGCCAACGACGACGCGCTGGCCGAGGCCCTGACCGCCGCCGGCCGGACGGTGGGCGAGCCGCTGTGGCGCCTGCCGATGGGCGATGCCTACGACAAGGACATCAATTCCGACATCGCCGACATGAAGAACGTCGGGTCGGGCCGCGGTGCGGGCAGCATCGTCGGCGCGCAGTTCCTGAAGCGCTTCGTCAACGACCTGCCCTGGGCGCACATCGACATCGCCGGGGTGGCCTGGTCGAAGAAGGACAGCGCGACCGTGCCGAAGGGCGGCACCGCCTTCGGCGTCCGCCTGCTCGACCGCTTCGTGGCGGATCATCACGAGGGGAAGTAACGGCCCCCGCTCCGTCCGCGATTCCCGCGCAAACCGGGATCGCGGACGGAGCCCTTGAAGGCGATCATGACCGAGGTCCGATTCTATCATCTCCAGCGGCGCACGCTCGAACAGGCGTTGCCGAAAATTCTGGAGAAGGTGCTGGAGCGCAGCTGGCGGGCCGTCGTGCTGGCCGGATCGCCGGAGCGCGTGGACGCGCTGAACCAGCATCTGTGGACCTACGACCCGGCCTCCTTCCTGCCGCACGGCAGCGCCCGCGACGGATTCGCCGACCAGCAGCCGGTCTGGCTGACCGCCAGCGACGAAAACCCGAACGGCGCCACCGTTCTGGTGCAGGTGGACGGGGTGTTCAGCGACAGCCTCGCCGCCTACGACCTCGTCTGCGACCTGTTCGACGGCAACGACGAGGAGGCGGTGTTCGCCGCCCGCGACCGCTGGAAGGCCTGCAAGGCCGCCGGCCACGGCCTCACCTACTGGCAGCAGAACGACCGGGGCGGCTGGGAGAAGAAGGCCTGATCGCGATCACGCCGGGGAGGTGATGACGAACCGGCTGCCGGGATCGGCGTCCTTGCCCGCCATGGTCCCGTCGGGCGACGCCGCGAGGTCCAGATCCGCACCGCCGATTCCACCCAAGCCGTCCCATCGTTCATGGACGATTGATCCGATGGGGCGATCCTGCGTCGCCGGGGCTCGACTTGCCACCAGCATCCGCTACGCCTTTCGTCAGGGCCATGGAGGCATGAACAGGCCAATGAAACCGCGGAACAATCCCGCGCAGAAGGAATCGCGTCGGGATTGTCCACTGTCGTAACAAATCGCTTGGCAGGCGATCCGCTGATGGATAATGTCCAAAACGACGAACAACCGGCAGAAGACAGAAAATGGCCGCCGGCATGATCCAGGGAACAAGAAAATCAGGGTGGCCGGACCACTCCGCGCTCGGCCGGGGGCGCCAACGCCCCGCTGCCGGCGATCCGGCGGCCGGCGCGCCAAGGGAGGCGTGACGCCATGCCCGACGCCCGGCCCGACCTCATCCTCCACCCCTATGCGGCGGCGCTTCTGCAAAGCCGCGTCGCGGCGGTCCTGGTGTTCGACGTGGCGCCGGACGGGTCGGGTTTCCTGTTCCGCTCCGTGAACCGGCGGTGCGAGGAGCTGACCGGGCTGGATCCGCGCCACGCGGTCGGTTCGACGCCGGCGGAAATCCTGACCTCCGACGACGCCCTGCGGCTGGAACAGCGCCTGTTCGCCTGCGTCGAGACCCGCCGCCCGCTGGTGGTGGAAGAGCGGCTGTCCTTCCCTCGCGGCACCGGCTGGTGGGAGATCGAGCTGACCCCGGTCTTCTCCGAATTGGACGAGCGGGTGCAGCAGATCCTGGCCGTCGGCGTGGACGTGACGGCGCGGCACGAACTGGCCCAGCGCCCGCGCGCCGCGACCCCGCCGCTGCACGCCGTGTTCGACACGCCCTTCGCGGCCGTCGTCACCGTAAACCGCGAACATCGCATCACCCTGTTCAACAAGGGCGCCGAACAGCTGTTCGGCTACCGCGAGAGCGAGGTTCTGGGCCGTCCCATCGACCTGCTGATCCCGACCCGCTTCCGCGAGGCGCACCGCCGCCATATGGACGGTTATGCCCAGTCCGCGCAGAGCGGTTCCCGCATCATGGGCGAGCCGCGCGATCTGGTCGGCCTGCACCGCGACGGCACCGAAATCCCGCTGGAAGGTGCGGTGTCCAAGCATGTCGAGGCCGGCGGCGTGCGTTTCAGCGTGGTGCTGCGCGACGCCCGCCGCAGCCTGGCGGCCGAACGCGCGCTGGCCACCCGCGAACGGCTGCTGGGCGCGGTCGCCGAGAACCTGAGCGGCGTCTTTCTGCGCCGCGTGCGCGACCGGCTGGGCCGCTGGCGCTTCGACTATGTCAGCTCCGGCGCGGAGGCGCTGTTCGGCTGCCAGCCGCAGGAGATCCTGGCCGATCCCGGCCGCCTGCTCGACCTCGTCCACCCGGACGACCGCACCCTCTTCCAGGCGGCGCTCGACGTTTCGGCCCGCGACCTCAGCCGGCTGGACGTGGAGTTCCGCATCGACGACGGCACGCGCTGGCTCCACGCCGTCTCCCGCCCGGTCCGCACGGCGGCCGGCGAGGTCGTGTGGGACGAGGTCGTGCTGGACGTGACCGAGCGCAAGAAGGCCGAACTGGCCCTGGTCCGCAGCGAGGAGCGCGCCCGCGCCCTGATGGCCGAGGCCAACCGCGCCAACCGCGCCAAGTCCGAGTTCCTGGCCTCCATGAGCCACGAGCTGCGCACGCCGCTGAACGCCATCCTGGGCTTCGCGCAGCTTCTGGAGATGCAAACGGACAACCCGCTGGACGAACGCCGGCAGGGCTATGTCGGCAGCGTGCTGAAGGGTGGGCACCATCTGCTGAGCCTGATCGACGACATTCTGGAACTGGCGAAGATCGAGGCCGGGCAGATCCCAGTCACCCCGGTCGAGCTGGACGCCGCCGCCATGGTGGAGGAGATCTGCGGGACGCTCGACACCATGGCGG
>JAEZID010000012.1 GCA_023416195.1 Pseudomonadota bacterium
GGCACGATGGACCGGCGCAGCCCCGGCCACAGGTCGTCGGTGTAGGCGTTGGTCGCCAGGATGACCCGGTCGGCCGTCACGCTGCCTTGCGGCGTCGTCAGGCGCCACGCCGAACCGGCGCGCTCCAAGCCCGTGACGGGCGTCTCCGTGTGCAGGCCGACCCCCAGCCCGATGGCCGCGCGGGCCATTTCACGGACGAGCGAGAGCGGGTTGACGTGCCCACCGGTGGGGGCGAACATCGCGCCGTGCCAGAAGTCGGTGCCGAGAGCCGCCCGCGCGGCTTCGGCGTCGAGCAGCCGCACGTCGGCCCCGCGCGCCTGCCACTGGGCCACGCGCTTGCCCACCGCGACCATGCGGCCGGGGCGGTGGGCTGGCTGGATCCAGCCCTTCTGCACGGCGTCGCAGCGCAGCCCGTGCTTTTCGACGAGGCCGAAGACCAGGGCCGCCGAATCCCGGATCATGGCGATCAGCCCCTCGCCCTTCTCGCTGCCGTAGGCGGCGACGAGGTCGGCGGGGTCGAGGCGCGAGAGGGTCGGGATGATCTGGCCGTTGTTGCGCCCGGAACCGCCGAAGCCGGCTTCCGCCGCCTCCAGCAGAACGACGCGCACGCCGCTTTCGGCGAGGTGGATCGCGGCGGAGAGGCCGGTGATCCCGGCCCCCACCACCGCCACGTCGGCCTGAAGCGGCCCCTTCAGCGGGGCCGTTTCGGGGGCGGCAACGGCCGTCGCCGCCCAGTGGGATGCCGGCATTCCGGTCATGCCGCGACCTCCGCCCCAACGCCAGTCCCGGCGGACAGCAGAGTCTTGGCGAGGCTGACCCAATAGCTGGCGCCGATGGCCAGATTGGCGTCGTTGAAGTCGTAGGCGGGGCTGTGCAGCAGGCAACCGCCCTCCGCCGGGCCGTTGCCGAGCCAGACATAGCAGCCGGGGCGCTGCTTCAGCATGAAGGCGAAATCCTCCGCTCCCATGGACGGCATCGGGTCGTGATCGACATTGTCGGCGCCGACCAGCCGGGCCGCGACCTCGGCGCACAGCGCCGTCTCCGCCGCGCTGTTCACCGTGGCGGGGTAGCGCCGCTCGTAGCGGACCTCCGCCGTGCAGCCGAAGGAGGCGGCGGTGTGCTCGGCCAGCACGCGCATGCGGGCCTCCACCGTGTCCTGCACGCTGTCCTTGAAGGCGCGGACCGTGCCCCGGATGGTGACGGACGGCGGGATGACGTTCCAGGTGTCGCCGCCGAAGATCTGCGTCGCCGACACCACCGCGCTGTCCAGCGGGTGCAGGCTGCGGCCGGGGATGGTCTGGAGCGTGGTCAGCAGATGGCCGGCCGCCGTGATGGCGTCGTTGCCCATGTGCGGCATGGCGGCGTGGCTGCCCTTGCCGTGCACGACGATCTCGAAGATGTCGTAGCTGCCCATCATCGGGCCGGGGCGCAGCGCGATGCGGCCCAGCGGCAGGCCCGGCCAGTTGTGCATGCCGTAGACGGCGTCCACGGGGAAGCGGTCGAACAGGCCGTCCTCGATCATCTCGCGCGCGCCGCCCTCGTTCTCCTCGGCGGGCTGGAAGATGACGCGGAGGGTTCCGTGGAAGTCCGGATCGTCGGCGAGGAGCTTCGCCGCGCCCAGCAGCATCGCCGTGTGGCCGTCATGGCCGCAGGCGTGCATGCGCCCCGGATTGACGGAGCGGTGGGCGAAGTCGTTCGCCTCGTGGATGTGCAGGGCGTCCATGTCGGCGCGCAGCGCGATGGCGCGCTGGCCTCCGTGGCGGCCCTTCAGCGTGCCGACCACGCCGGTGCGGCCCAAACCGGTCGCCACCTCGTAGCCGAAGGCGCGCAGCTTCTCGGCAACGAAGGCGCTGGTCTCATGCTCCTCGAAGGCGGTTTCGGGGTGGGCGTGCAGGTGGTGGCGCCACGCCTGCATCTCAGCACTGAGCGCGGTCGCGGCCGGGTTCAGGCGGACGTTTTCGGGGATGGTCATTTCGGCGTCTCCGTCGCCCCGCTTTCCGGCAGGGTGTAGCGAAAGTCGCAGTGGCTGGCGCCCTGCATGATGGTCTGGGTGCGGGTGAAACGGGCGTCGGGGCGGTAGCCGCACATGAACTCCCCATCCCGGTTGCAGGACAGGATGTCGCCGATCTCCGCCACGCCGATGGCGCGGTAGGTCTCCGCGTAGCGGCAGCGGGTGACGTTGAAGTTCAGCCGGTCGGGCGCCGCCTCGATCACGTCCAGCGCCAGGGCGTCGTTGGCCGTCCACAGGGCGAGACGCTCGCGGAAGGTGGACAGGTCGGCGGTGCCGTGGGTCCTGCGGTCCTCCTCGGCCATGGCGGCGCCGGCGGCGCGGGCCATGACCTCGATGGCGCGGGCCAGCACGGCGCGCGCCCGCTCCCGCCCGATCTCGGGCAGCAGCTGGTCGTAGAGCGCCTTGGCGAACTCCGCCTCGATGCGGCGGCGTTCGAGGATCGGCATCGTGTTCTGGGTGGGTGTGGGGTTGCTCATGGTCTCCTTCTCCCTCTTATCCGCCGAGATAGGCGGCCTGGACCCGTGGGTCTGCGGCCAGCTCGGCGGCGTTTCCGGACAAGGTAACCCGACCCGCCTCCATGACATAGGCGTGATCCGCGACACGCAGGGCTGCGCGTGCGTTCTGCTCGACCAGCAGGATCGAGGTGCCCTCCGCGCGGATCTGCACCAGCAGGTCGAAGATCTGCTTCACCACCATGGGGGCGAGGCCAAGCGAGGGTTCGTCCAGCAGCAGAAGGCGCGGCTTGGACATCAGCGCGCGGGCGATGCACAGCATCTGCTGCTCCCCGCCCGAGAGCGAGCCGGCCTTCTGCGACAGCCGTTCGCGCAGGCGGGGGAACAGGTCCAGCATCGCCTCCATGCGGGCGGCACGGTCCTGGGAACGGACCCGGCCGCCGAGCAGCAGGTTTTCGCGCACCGTCATGGTGCCGAAGATCTGCCGCCCCTCCGGCGCCTGCGCCAGACCCAGCTTGACCACCGCGTGGCTGGGGCTGTTGGTCAGATCCTGGCCGGCGAAGACGGTGGCCCCGCCAGTGGTGCGGTAGATGCCGGACAGGGCGCGCATCAGCGACGTCTTGCCGACGCCGTTGGCGCCCAGCACGGCGACGATGCTGCCCTCCCGCACGTCCAGGGAGACGCCGCGCAAAATCTCCTGCGAGCCCATGCGGACCTTGAGGTCGCGCACCTCCAGAATGTGGCGGACGGCGGTCGCGTTGGTGTCGGTGACGGCGTCAAGCGGCATCGTCTTCCACTCCCAGATAGGCTTCGAGCACGGCGGGGTCGCGCTGGACCTGCTCGGGCGTGCCGTCGGCGATCTTGCGGCCCGACGCCAGCACGATTACGCGGCTGCAGCTGTTCATGACCAGCCCCATGTCGTGCTCGACCAGCAGGACGGTCACGCCCTCGGCGTGCAGGCGGCGGATGAAGTCGGCCAGCTCCGCCGTCTCGGTGTCGTTCAGGCCGGCGGCGGGCTCGTCCAGGATCAGCAGGCGCGGGGCGGTCGCCAGGGCGCGGGCGATCTCCAGATACTTGCGCTTGCCGTAGGACAGGTTGGCGGCGATCTCCCCCGCCACGTCGGCGAGGCCGACGCGCTCCAGCGCCTCCCAGCTGCGGGCGCTGACGGCGCGGCTCTGCGCGCCGCCGTTGAACAGCGCCCGCCAGGGCGACTGCCCAAAGCTGCCCACGGCACCGACCGACACGTTGTCGAACACCGTCATGTTGGGGAAGACCCGCAGATTCTGGAAGGTCCGCCCCATGCCCATGCGGGCGATCTGCCAGGGCTTCAGGCCCGTGACGTCCCGCCCGGCGAAGCGCACCGTGCCGGAGCTGGGCGGGGTGAAGCCGGTGATGAGGTTGAACAGGGTGGTCTTGCCGGCGCCGTTCGGGCCGATCAGGCCGACCAGTTCGCCCTGCTTGATGGCGGCCGTCACGTCGCTGACGGCGAGCAGGCCGCCGAACCGCCGGGTGAGGCCGTCGATGGAAAGAATGGTGTTCGCGTCCGTCATGACCGCCTCACTTCCAGCCGACCGGCGTGCCGCCGGACATGGTCATCCAGCCCCGCGCGAAGGCCCGGCGGACGAAGGCCAGGGACGCGCCTTCGGCCAGCATGCCCTTGGGCAGCAGCAGGATGGACAGGAACATCGTGGCGCCGACCGCGATCATGCGGTAATCGCCGATGTCGCGCAGCGCCTCGGGCAGGACGATCATGAACAGCGCGCCGACCACGGCGCCCGGCAGGCTGCCCATGCCGCCGACCACGACCATCGCCAGGATCAGGATCGATTCCATGAAGCGGAAGTTGTCCGGTGCGATGTAGGCCGACGTGTGGGACAGCAGCGCCCCGGCCACCCCGGCGAAGAAGGTGGAGACGACGAAGGCCTCGACCTTCAGCCGCACCACGTCGATGCCCATGCTGTCGGCGCACTGGTCGTCCTCGCGCAGCGCCCGCAGAGCGTTGCCGTAGTAGGAATGGGTCAGCCGGTGCAGCACCCACACGCAGGCGACCGCGATCACCGCCACCGCCATGTAGCGGCTGAGGAGGGTGTTCGCCTGCCAGCCGAACAGCTCGATCGGCGGGATGCCGCGGATGCCCATGGGGCCGCGGGTCAGATCGACCCAGTTCAACAGGATGACGTAGATCATCTCCCCGATGCCGAGCGTGGCGACGGCGAAGTAGATGCTGACCAGCCGCATGGTCGGCATCGCCACCAGGAAGCCGACGAAGGCCGCGATCAGCCCCGCCGCCGGCAGCGTGACGATGAAGGGCAGGCCGAGCTTGGTGGACAGCAGCGCCGCCGCGTAGGCGCCGATGCCGTAGAAGGCGGCGTGGCCGATGGACAGCAGGCCGGCGGTGCCGGTGATGTGGTTCAGGCTGGCCGACAGGATGACGAAGATCATCGCCGTGATGGCGATCTGGGCGAGGTAGCTGGACCCGGTGGCGGTGATGGCGGCGGGGACGGCCCCGAACACGACCGCCAGCAGAACCACGGTCCAGACGATCTGCCGGCCGCGCCACGCGGCGGTGGAGGCGGGCAGCGCCGTGGTGGACGGCATCAGCCCGGCGTGGCTGTTCTGGGCGTCAGGCACGTTCACGTCCATGTCCGAAGATTCCTTGCGGGAAGAAGACCAGCGTGATGACCAGAAGGCTGTAGGTGATCAGGTCCTTCCAGCCGCTCGACAGGAACTCGGTCGCGATGCTTTCCGAGACGCCCAGCAGCAGGGCGCAGGCGACGGCGCCGGGGATGCTGCTCAGGCCGCCCATCACCATGGCGACGAAGGCCTTCACGCCGGGCGCGAAGCCCATGTGCGGGGAAATCGCGCCGTCGTACAGCCCGACCAGGATGCCCGCCGTGGCGCCCAGCATGGAGCCGACGGCGAAGGTGGTGACGATGGTGCGGTCGGTGTCGATGCCGACGTAGCGGGCGCCCAGCTGGTTGTTGGACACGGCGCGGATGCCCAGGCCGGTCTGCGTGCGGTACAGCAGGAATTGCAGCGCGCCGAGCATCACCGCCGACGTGGCGAAGATCACCAGGCTGCCGGTGGCGACCATGATGGGGCCGATGGCCACGGGGCGTTGCAGCAGATAGTCCGAGGGGACGCCCTGCATGTCGCCGCCGAAGATGTGCATCATGATCTCCCGCGCGATGATCGACACGGCGAGCGAGGACAGCAGGGTCGCTTCGCGCATGGCGCGGGATTTCTGGCTGGCCTCGTCGGTGAAGCGGCGGAAGGGACGGAAGGCCAGACGCTCCAGCCCGACGCCGCTCAGCGCGCCGGCGGCGAGGACCAGCGGCACCACGGCCACCAGCGGCGGGGCCAGCGCGGTGATGACCATCAGCCCGATGAAGGCACCGATGGTGTAGACCTCGCCATGGGCGAAGTTGACGACGTGCAGGACACCGAAGATCAGCGTGAAGCCGATGGCCATCAGGGCGGAGACGAACCCGATGGACAGGCCGTTGATGACCTGTTGCAGAAGGAAGATGTCGAAGATCATGGCAAGCTCCGTTCGCCGTGGGGGACGGCGCGCCGCCCCCCGTTCCCGTCTGTTCGAGGCGGTTCGGTGGCGATCAGGGTTCGCCGATGACCTGGAACTTGCCGTCCTTGACGACCATCTTGGCGAGCGACTTGGCCGGCTCGCGGGTCGCCGGGTCGAAGCTGGTGGCGCCGGTGACGCCCGGATAGTCGGTGGTCTTGGCCAGCGCGTCGCGCAGCGTCTCGCGCGTCACCGACGGGCCGACGGCGGCCATGGCGTCCAGCATGATGCCGACCGCGTCGTAGGCCTGGGCGGCGAACATGCTCGGCTCCGCCTTGTGGCGCGCGACGTATTCCTTCACGAAGGTCTGCACCGCCGGGTCGGGGTTGTCAGGCGTGAAGGTGGTGGCGAGGTGCAGGTCGTTCACCGAGGCGCGCCCCAGCTCGATCAGCTTGGGCGAATAGAGGGAGCTGGTGCCGTAGAGCGGGATGGTGATGCCCAGCTGTTCGCGGTGCTGCGCCAGGGCCGCACCTTCCTCGTAGAACATCGCCAGATAGATCACGTCGGGCTTCTGGCGGGCGACCTTGGTCAGGATCGAGCGGAAGTCGCGGTTGCCGGGGTTGAAGGTCTCCGTCGCGACGATCTTGCCGCCCTTGGCCTTGTAGCCGTCGACGAAGCCTTCCAGGGCGGAGATGCCCCAGTCGTTCTGGATGTAGATGACGGCGGCGGTCTTCAGGCCCTTGGACAGGATCCAGTCGGCGTTGTACGGCCCCTCGAACGCCTGGGTGGTGATGTTGCGGAACTGCCAGGGGCTGATCTTGGTGAAGTCCGGGTGGGAGGCGGTCGGCGACAGCTGCGGCATCTTCTCCGTGGCGTAGATCTCCGCCGCCGCCATCGACACGGTGGAGGAGAAATCGCCGATCACCCCGACGATCTTCTGGTTGTCCAGGAACTTGCGCGCGATGTTGCGGGCTTCCTTCGGGTCGTCCTTGCTGTCCTCGTAAACGATGGAGACGGTGGCGCCCGGCAGCTTGCCCGACGCGTTGAACTCCGCCAGCTTGATGGCGGCAGCGTTGCGGAACATCTCGCCGTACTGGCTGCGGTCGCCGCTGAACGGCGCCTGATAGCCGATCACGATTTCCCTGTCGGCGGCCAGCGCGGCGCCCGTGCTCATCACCGCACCGAGCACGGCCCCAAGGATCATCTTGCTCTTCATGGTCCAGGTTCCCTTAGACGATGGGGCGGCGGTCAACGGCCGGGGGTGATGGTCAGGTGGCAGCAGGTGCTGCGGCCGGGCTTCCAGGTGTCCACATCGATGGTGAAGCCGGCCTCGCCGAAGGTGCCCTTGTCCACGCAGCCGGCGATGGCGCACAGCTTCTCCACCTCGGCGTCGGGCAGCTTGGCCTCGTGCCAGGCTTCCTTCAGGGGGCAGGTGTGGAAGCGGATTTCCAGCACCTCCTCGGTGCACTCCACCACCTCGGGGCCGAACATGGCGTCGGCGTCGGGGATGAAATTCAGGAAGGCGTCGCGCAGGCCAGCCAGATCGCCCGGAGCGTAGGGGGAGAAGTTGTGCGCGATGGCCGCGCCCCGGCGGTAGATGGCGCGTTCCATGATGGTGCGCGCCTTCTCCTCGCCAATTTCCTTGCGCATCTCGTCGAAGGCCGCTTCATACACCATGGCGCGGCTCTTCAACGCGCCGCGCAGCATTGCCCGAAACTCGTCCATAACAGAAAGCCTCCTGTTCATGACCTGTTTGACGTTGTTCTTGGTGGTGACTTTGTTTTGTGCTTTTTGGTGTGTTCAGAGCGCCGGCTTGCCGTCGAGGAAGTCTTCGAGGACGGCCTCGTACGGGGCCGTGTCAAAGCCGTTCTCCTGCATCCATCCGGCGTCGTAATAGGTGTTGCGGTAGCGGTCGCCGGAATCGCAGATCAGGGTGACGAGCGAGCCCGTCTGGCCGGCGTCGCGCATGCGCGCGGCTATCCAGCACAGGCCGAAGAAGTTGGTTCCGGTGGACCCGCCGACCCGCCGCCCGAGCCGGCGCGACAGCACCTTCATGCCGGCGAGCGAGGCGGTGTCGGGGACCTTCATCATGTGATCGACCACGTCCGGGATGAAGGACGGCTCCACACGCGGGCGGCCGATGCCTTCGATGCGCGAGCCCCGTTCGCAGGTGACCGTGGGGCAGCGCTGGGCGTAGCTGTCGTAGAAGACCGAATGTTCGGCGTCCGGGACGCACAGGCGCGTGGACAGATGGCGGTAGCGGATGTAGCGCCCGATGGTGGCGGCGGTGCCGCCCGTGCCGGCGCTCATCACGATCCAGCTGGGAACCGGGTGGCGTTCGCCGCGCATCTGGTCGAAGATCGATTGGGCGATGTTGTTGGCGCGCCAGTCGGTCGCCCGCTCCGCGTAGGTGAACTGGTCCAGATAGGCGCCGCCGACGCGGGCGCTGAGCGCGGCCGCCTCCGCGTAGATGGCGTGGGCTGAATCCACCAGATGGCAGTGTCCGCCGTACAGTTCGATGGCGGCGATCTTCTCCGCCGACGTCGTGCGTGGCATGACCGCGTAGAAGGGCAGGCCCAGCAGGCGGGCGAAATAGGCCTCCGACACCGCCGTGGAACCGGAGGACGCCTCGATGATCGGGGTGCCCTCGCTGACCCGGCCGTTGCAGATGGCGAACAGCAGAAGCGAGCGGGCGACGCGGTGCTTCAGGCTGCCGGTGGGATGGGTGGATTCGTCCTTCAGATAGATGTCGATGCCCGGCAGCGCCGGCACGTCCAGCTTCAGCAGGTGCGTGTCGGCGGAGCGCAGCGCGTCGTTTTCCAGGATTTCGATAGCACGCTGGGTCCAGGCGCGTTCCCCACCGGACGGCAGCGGCGTGCAGTCGAGGCTCACCGGGAACCGGCCGGGAGCGATGGGGAAGGGTGCGGGCGCGTGCTGCGCGGAAGCGGTCATGACACCCTCTAGAGAGCGATGATGGCGTCGATCTCGACCGAAGCGCCCAGGGGGAGGGCGGAGACCTCCACGGTGGTGCGCGCCGGGAAGGGGGCTTTGAAGAAGCTCGCGTAGACCTCGTTCACCGCCTTGAACTGCGTCAGGTCGGTGACGAGGACGGTGCAGCGCAGCGTCTTGCTCAGGTCCGTGCCGGCGGCCTCGGCGATGGCCGCGATGTTGCGCAGGCATTGCCCGGCCTGCGTCGGCGCGTCGGTCCCGGCGAACGCCTTCGTCGCCGGATCGATGGGCAGTTGCCCGGAGACGAACAGCAGGCCGCCGGCGATCCGGGCCTGGGAGTAAGGGCCGATGGCGGAGGGTGCCTTATCCGTGGCGATGGGGTCGGTGGCGATGGAACTGGTTGCGATGGGGCTGGTCATGCCTCTGCTTTCTGATTGGTGCGTGGTGTTGCTTGGGAAACGGGCAGGCTGCTCACGCCTTGGCAGGCGATTGCCCGCTGGATTGTCAAAGTGAAAAATCTTTCCCCGGCGGCCTGATGTTTGGCAAAGTCCACCCGTTCCCCGCCACGAGTGACGAAGGGCTGTGTCCATGACCATCGATGCGATCGACCGGAAGATCCTGGCGGCGCTGCAAGCGGACGCGACGCTGTCGCTGGCGGACCTGGGGAAGCAGGTCGGCCTATCGGCGACGCCGTGCTGGCGGCGCGTGCAACGTCTTGAGCAGGAAGGCTATATTCGCCGCCGCGTCGCCTTGCTGGATCGCGGCAAGCTGAACGTCGATGTGACCGTGTTCGTGGCGGTTCGCACGAGCAAGCACTCCGCGGAATGGCTGGAGCAGTTCCGCCGGGTCGTCGCCGACATTCCGGAGGTCGTCGATTTCTACCGCCTGAGCGGCGATATCGACTATCTGCTGCGGGTGGTGATCCCGGATATCAAGGCCTATGATCAATTTTATCAAAAACTGATCGAACGCATCGAGTTGCAGGACGTTTCGTCGATGTTCGCCATGGAGGAAATGAAATCGACCACCGAAATCCCCCTTTCTTACTTGAAAATCTAAGTCGTGTACACAACCGGTCGGATCGTTTGGTTCGTCCAACCGACATAAAAAATGCTACAGGATCGCGTATGGAGTTTTTTACCTTTTTTGGGTTTTCGGCAGCAGGAAAGAAGGAGATTTTTTCTTTCTATGCTCCACAAATGAAAAATTTTTGCGCGGCTGAGGTAGCCGGTGGAACGGGGTGATCGCCACGCCGCACAGCCAGGGGCCGTGCGCGAAATAGGGCCGCGGGCTCATTGATGCGAATTCGGTGGTGCCGATGGCGAATCCGTCCATGGCCAGCGCCAGCGTCACCAGACCGGGGTGTGGCGTGGCACGCTCAGCAGGGGCATCGTCTTATCTCCGGTTCCGCTCAAACTGTGCTGCATCGCGACGCAAGGCGCACCCTATCGGCTGGGAATGGCGCAAGGCAAACCGCGGCCGGGGGTGTTTCGTAGGTGCGAGATGACGTTGGGGCATGGCTCGCCGCGAAAGCCCCCTTTGCAAGTATCGATGCGGCTTTGAAGGGCATTTTTGGCAATTTGCTTCGGAAATCGGTCTAAGCTCTCCTAAAGTGGTGCATCCTTGTATGGACAATGGGGTATTTCCTTCGGGGTGATTTGCTTTTTATCACTTATCGGGTGCCGCCGTCGCGTGATAGTCCTTAGCGTTACGTTCCGCCGACAGTTGTTTTAACTTCATCCGTAATGCGATGGAGATTAGGGCAGCCGGCGGCGCTGCTTCGTGTCCGGACGGCCGGGAAAAGGCCGCACGACACCCGTTATCCGGCGCTCATTGGCGCGGGACGCGGCAGGCTAACGATAAGAGGGAAGACGATGACCCACGCGCTTGGAAATTCCGCCGCCTCAGGCACGGATCAGGTGTTTTCCGGTGGTGGCTCCGGACCCGTCCGTGTGTTGGTGGTGGAGGACGAGGCGCTTGTCGCCATGTTCCTGACCGATGTGCTGGAAGATTTGCAGTATGAAGTGTGCGGCATCGCGTCGTCCGCCGCCGATGCCCTGACGATCGCGGAGAGGGAGCGTCCGACGCTGGCCCTGGTGGACATCAATCTGGCGGGGGCCGTGGACGGGATCACGACGGCCTGCACCCTGCGCGAACGCTTTTCCGTGGGCAGCATCTTCATGTCCGGCGACAGCGATCCGGCGGTGATGGAACGGGCCAAGACGGCCATGCCACGCGGCTTTCTGCACAAGCCCTATGACGCGGATCAGTTGAAGGGCGCTCTGGAGGCGGCTGTCGCGCCGCATTGAACCGTTCTTCTCCGTTCGTACGACCTCGGCGGGACCTTCCATATTTTGTCGAACGGTCAAGGGGCAGCGCCGGTCGGTCGCGCCCATGCTTGCGCCCGTGCTTGCATTATGCATGGGCCCCGCCTCTGACGCACAGGGATGATCGCACCATGACGATGACGACCTCTCAGGATCAGCTCACCCCGCAGGTCATGCTGCGGGCGCTCCGGCAGTTCCGGAAAGGCGACTTCTCGACCCGGCTGCCGATCGACCTGGGCGGGCTGGACGGCGAGATCGCGGCGGCCTTCAACGACGTCGTCGAGATGGACGAGAGCCTGACGAAGGAGATCGGGCGGCTCAGCGTCACCATCGGCAAGGAAGGCAGAATCAGCCAGCGCGCCAAGCTGTCGGACGCGGGCGGCGGCTGGGACCTGTGCGTCGAGAACATCAACGCGCTGGTCACCGACATGACCCAGCCGACGACGGAGATGGCCCGCGTCATCGGCGCCGTCGCCAAGGGCGACCTGTCCAAATCCATGGCCCTGGAGATCGAGGGGCGTCCGCTTCAGGGCGAATTTCTGCGCACCGCCCGGAACGTCAACACCATGGTGGAGCAGTTGGTCTCCGTCACCTCCGAACTGACCCGCGTGGCGCGCGAGGTCGGCATCGAGGGCAAGCTCGGCGGACAGGCGCAGGTGAAGGGCGTTGCCGGCACCTGGAAGGATTTGACGGATAACGTCAACATGATGGCGGCCAACCTGACGGCCCAGGTGCGCAACATCGCCGAGGTGACGACGGCGGTGGCGAACGGCGACCTGTCCAAGAAGATCACCGTCGACGTGAAGGGCGAAATCCTGGAGCTGAAATCCACGATCAACACCATGGTCGATCAGCTGAACAGCTTCGCCAGCGAGGTCACCCGCGTGGCGCGCGAGGTGGGCTCGGAGGGCAAGCTGGGCGGTCAGGCGGTGGTGCGGGGCGTCGCTGGCACCTGGAAGGACCTGACCGACAACGTCAATCTGCTGACCGGCAATCTGACCAATCAGGTGCGCAACATCGCCGAGGTCGCCACGGCGGTGGCGAAGGGCGATCTGTCGAAGAAGATCACCGTCGATGTGAAGGGCGAGATCCTGGAGCTGAAGAACACCATCAACACGATGGTGGACCAGCTCAACAGCTTCGCCAGCGAGGTCACGCGCGTTGCCCGCGAGGTCGGCACGGAAGGCAAGCTCGGCGGGCAGGCGCAGGTCGAGGGTGTCGGCGGCACTTGGAAGGATTTGACGGACAACGTCAACCTGCTGACCGGCAACCTGACCAATCAGGTCCGCAACATCGCTGAGGTCGCCACGGCGGTGGCCAAGGGCGACCTGTCCAAGAAGATCACCGTCGACGTGAAGGGCGAGATTCTGGAGCTGAAGAACACCCTCAACACGATGGTGGACC
>JAEZID010000050.1 GCA_023416195.1 Pseudomonadota bacterium
GCACAAGCCCACCCCGCCCGCGGTTACCCCCGCCACGCCGCCGGAAGCCAACCCCCTCGTCATCCCCGAAGAGGCGCGCAGGCAAGGCCGGGTGGACTTCCTGGAAGGCCAGTGGCGTTCCAGGACCGACCTGTACGAGACGCGGTCCGGGCAGCCGGTGGTGGTGGACTACAGCTTCGACCGCAAGGGCGGCGGCACCCTGACCATCCGGCAGAAGAACGGCGTGGTCTGCCAGGGACCCGCCCAGGCGCGGATGCAGGACGGACGCCTGACCATCGACGGGCTGAACGACCCGAAATGCAGCGACGGCTCCGCCTTCACGCGCTCGCGGATCGACTGCACGGTCGGCGAGGGCGGACGCGCCGCCTGCCAGGGCCGTCACGCCAACGGCCGCACCTTTCAAGTCGACATGCAACGCTAGGCCAACCGGGAAACGTTCGAATGCTTGCGGAACTGCGCAAATACGACGAGGTCACCTCGCTCATCATGCAGAGCGGCATCCAGTTCCTCGACCTGGGGCTGGTGCTGAAGACGGCCGGCAGCATGCCTGCCGGCTTCGTGCGTGACGGCGGCGGCCTCGGCCTGATCCGCCTCGACTACGACAAGGAGCAGGGCGACTACCACCTGCCCGGCGACAGCCGCGCCCGCCGGAATCCGCAGATCGAAACGCTGCTGAAGGACACGCTGGCCCTGTTCGACCGGCAGTGGCTGCCGATCCCGGTGCTGCGCCGCCGCCCGGACGGCGGGTTCCACGAAGGGCCGACCAACTGGGCGCGCGCCCGCCTCGTCCAGCTGGCCGAGGGGGAAGACCCCAAGCACACGCACCGCCTGACCATCGCCTTCGACACCACGGTGATGGACGAGGACGGCACGCTCTATCTGCGCCCGACCGGGGAGGACGTGCGCAGCGGCCATCTGTTCCAGTTCACCGACGACGCCAAGGTGGCCGCCGGCTTCGCCGCCCTGCCCTGGGTGGACGCCTGGCTGCGCGAACAGTTCGAGGCGGCGGCCAAGCGCCGGCGCATGCACCAGGACGACCTCGCCGCCGAGCTGGCCGACTTCAAGCACCGCGCCCATTTCCTGCATCTGCTGAATCTCGTCCTGGCCGCCGTGGCGGTGCCGCAAATCAAGGTGATCGCCAACCGGCCGGACGCCCTGCACCGCCCGGTCCCGGTGGACCTGATCCTCGACCTCGGCAACGCGCGGACCTGCGGCATCCTGATCGAGGAGACGCCGGGATCCTCCAACCGGCTCGGCGACGTGCACGCGCTGGAGCTGCGCGACCTGGGCGAGCCGCAGCATGTCTGGCGCGAGCCGTTCCAGTCGCGCGTCGAGTTCGCGCAGGCCCATTTCGGCAAGGACCATCTGTCGGTGCAGAGCGGCCTTGGCGACGCCTTCCTGTGGCCGACCATCGCGCGGGTCGGGCCGGAGGCGATGCGTCTGGCCGGGCGGCGCCGGGGCACGGACGGGGCGACCGGCCTGTCCAGCCCCAAGCGTTATCTGTGGGACGAGAACGAGTATCCCACGGCGTGGCGCTTCAACGCGCCCCCGACCGGGGGTGCCTCATGGGACGAGCCGCACGCCACCGCCGCCCCCTTCACCAACCACATCGACCAGAAGGGCGAGGCGCTGTTCGCCGAGGACGGCAGCGGCATGCCGGTCTTCATGCCGCACTATTCCCGCTCGTCCCTGATGACCTTCACGCTGGCCGAGATCCTGGTGCAGGCGCTGACCCAGATCAACGCCCCGTCGCAGCGTCAGCGCTCCAGCCACGCCGATCTGCCGCGCCACCTGCGCCGCATCATCCTGACCGTGCCGCCCTCCATGTCGGTGCAGGAGCAGGCGATCTACCGCGAGCGCGCCAACCAGGCGCTGCGGCTGGTCTGGACGGCGCTGGGCTGGCATCCGGAGGATTACGGGCCGGAACCAAGCCCGCACTGCTGGCCGAAGATGCCGGACCTCGTCATGAACTGGGACGAGGCCACATGCTCCCAGGTGCTCTACCTCTACAACGGTATCGTCTGGCACTTCGCCGGCAACGCCGAGCCTTTCTTCGCCACCATGCGCCGCCCGCGCCATGGCGAGGTGCCGGGGCGCAAACTGCGCGTCGCCTCGCTCGACATCGGCGGCGGCACCACGGATCTGGTGGTGACGGACTTCTCGCTCCAGGGCGAGGGCATCAACCCCGACATCATCCCGGACCAGCTGTTCCGCGAAGGCTTCAAGATCGCCGGCGACGACATCCTGCTGCGCGTCATCCAGGCGGTGGCGGTCAAGGCCATCCAGCAGCACATGGCGGCCTGCGGCGTTCCCGACCCGCGCCTGCTGGTCGAGGAGCTGATGGGCCCCCACGCGACCGAGGCGCAGAAGGCCATGCTGCGCCAGCAGCTCGCCGTGCAGGTGCTGCACCGCATCGGTCTGGCCGTGCTGTCGGCCTACGAGGGGTACGACCCGGTGGCCGGCGCGCCGGTGGAGGTGCGCACCGTCCAGGACTTCTTCGACGTCGCCAGCCAGCCGAGCGAGAAGGTTATCGCCTATGTGAACGACGCCGTGAACGCGGCCGGCGCGACCGGCTTCGACCTGCGCGCGGTGCCGGTGACCATCGACCTGGGCGCGCTGCACGCCCTGTTCTGGGATTGGGAGATCCACAAGGTGCTGCGCTGCCTGTGCGAGGCGGTGCGGGCCTACGACTGCGACGTGCTGCTGCTGTCCGGCCGTCCGTCGCGGCTGCCGGCGGTGCGCGAGATGTTGCAGGCCGAACTGCCGCTGCCGCCCGACCGCGTCGTGCCGCTGCATTCCTTCCGCATCGGCAGCTGGTACCCGTTCCAGAAGAACGGCCGCATCGGCGACCCGAAGACCACGGCGGCGGTCGGCGCCATGCTGTGCGAGCTGGGGCGCTGCGGCAACCTGCGCAACTTCGCCCTGTCGGCCGACCGGCTGTTCGTGAAGTCCACGGCGCGCTACG